>JAGQSI010000186.1 GCA_020439605.1 Acidimicrobiales bacterium
CCCCGCCGCTTCTTCTTCGTGGACATGGACTTCCTCCTATACGAGGTGTCCGCCCAACGGGGGGATGCTCACAACGCTCAAAAGCCGAGATCTGTGGGTCTTCGAAATTGGCGCGACAGTCCCGCCCCTCAGCCAGACTCGGAACTGTCAGGCCAGTAGGAGCTTCGGTCTGTTGGAACCAACCACGACATCCGATCGGGACCAAGTTCAATGAACGTCGACGATGGCCTCGCTATCGAAACAGATCGGCCCTGCATCGCTACCAGTCTCCGCCGACCATCCAGCAACAGCTCATTGGCTGATATGGTCCCGACGCGGCGAGAATCCGCGTACATCACGGGTATTCGAACTTAACGCGACTGTGGGGCTCGCCGATGCTGGCGGGTTCGACAATTTGGGTCGGCAAAGGTACAGGATTCCGAGCCGAGCGGTGGGGAGGTAGCACCCTTGTCCAAGACGAACAACTACACCCAGACACCTCTGTTTACCTATTGGCCCCTGTCGACTCTGCATGAACACAAGTATCGGCCACTAGATCAAGGACCGCACTGTAGGCACCAGGTGACGGAAGTAGCCGTCGCTACTCAGATACTGCTCCCAAATCCCACGCATTGTCTCTGCAGAATGAGTGTCTTCGATCTGTCGAGACTGGTGAGCAGTTATCAGCCGAGGACCGATCTCAAGCACTTCCTTTTCGTCAAGCCAAACGCAGACCTTCTGCCAGTCAACAAGATTCTCGTGTGGTAACACGCATCGTGTGTCTATGAAAAGTGGGATCCTGCCGAAGTGGAGCGCTTCACTGAAACGGGCTGAAAAGTTGCCTGTGCCCCTGATACATAAGGCGTAGGTTGAGGAGCACAGGTTTGAGTCGAACTCCGATTGGGTCCGCTCCCTTTCCTCTTGGGAGCTGGCTCCTGCCCGGTACTGGTCGCGAATTACGAAATTCGCTCGTACACCTTCCGTAGCTGCCAGATTTGTCAACGCCGAATGACGTAACCTTACGTGACCTCTGATTGGGGGAGCTACGACTTTTGGATCAGTGAGATTCCTTGACTTGGTCAGCACTCGCAGTGCAAGGCTCTTAGCCGCTTGCAAAGCAGAAGCATGACCTTGACCGCAAAACGCAACCGACGGCACTTCTTCGCTATCGAACGGCTCCAAGGTCCCTAGGGTTCGGTCCGTAAAGAAGAACGGCAAGGCAAGCACATCACCATGCCTCTGTGCTCCACGGGTTGGTCCGGGATGAAGTTGGATCACCGAATCGAATGGGTTGATCGGCTCAAAGTCGGTACCGCCGAATACCAGAGTGCGCAGCCCGTATCGCTCAGCCTCACGCACACGGTTCCTGACTTCTTCAGTACTAGTGGCCTCCCTCACTCGGGGCAGGACGGCAATCTCTGCTTCGTCATGCCCAACAAGTCGATATGAGGTTGCCAGGGATCCATAGCGTTGGACTCGCTCAGCTTCGTCTACCCGGGGGTCAAGCAACCCCTTCAGCATGGGTGCCAATGACAGCCGATCCCGCGTGTCGTCAAAATTGACGACAGGTAGGTCTCCAGCCCATATGCGTAGCGGCTCCATAGTTCTTCGCCTAGCTACGAGGCGTCGCCCAGTCCACGGACCCATGCGACCTGGTTAGCCAATCCGTCCTTGGGTTCAACTACTGGGTTCCAACCAAGCACTGTCTGCGCTCGGGTTATATCGGCTGCAGTTCGACGTTGGTCGCCGCGCCTAGCATCCTTGAAGTCAATCACTGGCTCAACTCCCAGATTCTGGGAGATCACCTCAACGGCCTCAAGGAGCTCAATCTCCTGGCCGCCACCGATATTGAAGACGGAACCATCAGCGGGACCGTCCAACGCAGCAATAGTGGCAGCCACGCAGTCTGTCACGTAAGTGTTTGATCGACTTTGACGCCCATCGCCATAGATCGTGATTGGTTCATCCTTGAGCAATTTCTCACAGAAGATCCTGTAAGCCATATCCGGGCGTTGGCGTGGGCCATAGATGGAGAAGTACCTCAAGATGGTGAGAGGGAGTCCAAAGGTTTCCGAGTGTGCCCTCAGGAGGTGCTCAGCCGCGAGCTTTGTGACGCCATATGGCGATACAGGCAGACACGTTGAGTCTTCGTCACCGGTTGCCTGCGCTCCGTAAACAGACGACGTGGATGCCTGGACGAGGTGACCAACGCCTACAGCTATGCACGCGTCCACCAACCGCTTCACCGCTGAGAGGTTGGTGGATTGGTAGCGCTCAAAGTCGTCCCAACTGAGAACCAACCCAGGAGTGGCCGCTTCATTGATCACCGCATCGGCACCTTCTAGAAGGGGCTCTAGGCTCGCTGAGCGCAGGTCTGCCTCTACAAGGGTAAACCCTTCAAGAGTCAACGATGTCTGTAGGTTGGCTTCCTTAGCCTCTCGGGCGTAGTAGTCCGTGAAACAATCGATACCGACCACATCATGGCCAGCACCTACTAATGCCTCGCACAGATGAGAGCCGATGAATCCAGCGGCTCCGGTTACAACGACTCTCATGGGCTACTTCCCTCCAACTTGGACATCTAAACCTAACGGAGTAGAGGGTCTAGAGTGGAACGCCGTGGCCACTGCGAACCGACCCATACTTCCGAATGGGATGTGGGCTAGTTGACGACAGTTGAGTTGATATCGGTTGGTGGTCCACCAGCCAACTCATGGTCAATGGGACCAACGACTGAGGTGCCAGCAACCCCGGCAGAGATAGCCAAAGCGATGGCTACGAGCACCACAGACGCCACCATGGTCCTGGACCATAGGTTCCAAGCACCAGAGCCGGAACTAATTGAAAGCCTCATCGACGGCCCGGCAGACGCATGGCACGGTGGTTTAGACCTTGGCCACGGCCAGTATCCGCGGGCGCTGGACCACATCCAACCTCACTACATGTTTGCCAATCCTCCTGAGGGAAACCTAGAGGTCACCTCACCGCACGTTTCGCTTCGTGCTCTGCTGGTTAGACGTACCGTCGTTGACCAACTTGGCGGTCCGGACCCAACAATGGAAACGCTGAACGGCGCAGGGGCCGAGCTTGGTATTCGCTGGCTTCTCGCCGGAGCGATACCAAGACATGTGCCTGGGCTGATACCCGCTGGGACCGAAAATGAGCCGGCTCCTAGCGAAACGGATGAGTTCCGCATGCTGACCCGCCACTACGGCAAGAAGTGGGCACTTTGGGCGCTCGGCAGAGCGGTTACCCAAGGAGAGGTCAAGCCCAGAGCAGCAATTGATTTGGCAGGGGTTATCCGCCAGACCAACCATGTGCCGACCACGCATTATGTGAGCCCCACGAAACCGATTGGCGATACCGATCGAACCGTAAGCGTGATCCTGCCCACGATCGACCGCTACTCCTATCTGCTGCCATTACTTGAACAATTGGCTGGCCAGACAAAGCCTCCGCACCAGGTTCTGATCGTGGACCAGACACCCAAGGCGAAGCGTCGAGATGACTTAGCGAGAGTTACGCCCGGTCTGCCAGTTGAGTATTTCACCTTGGACCAGGCCGGCCAGAGCACAGCGAGGAATGTGGCTCTCAACCATGCGACGGGCGAGTTTGTCCTGTTCATCGATGACGATGACGAGATTCAACCGGACCTGATCGAGCACCACCTGAAGCGTCTAATCCCTGGCATAGACGCCATCTGCGGAGGTGTGGATGATGCCACCGCTGGACCCCCACCAGAGGGGTTTCGCCACCGCCGAGCCAGCAACGTTTTCCCAACCAATAACACGCTTCTAAGGCGCGATGCACTCAGCCGCTCAGGATTGTTCGACCCAGTGTTTGATCACGGGCCACGGGCGGACCATGATCTCGGAACGCGCCTGTATCGGTCCGGCGCGTTCTTGGTGTATGACCCTTCGGTTATGATCTTTCACCACCATGCCCCTATGGGTGGCCTACGCACACACGGTGCGAGGAAGATCACTCGGGCTAGCTCTCGCAAGTCACTAACTCAACGCAATTTCCCCGCTACTACCGAGCTCTATCTCGGCCTTCGCTACTTCACCGCCCATCAGCGCAAGGAAGCCGCTGCCATCAGGGTCCTCTCAACCTTGTCCTGCGATGGTCCGTTGTATCGCCGCTTGGCTCGAGCCGGTATTCAACT
>JAGQSI010000187.1 GCA_020439605.1 Acidimicrobiales bacterium
GTGAGCGTCATGGTGGAAGCCCTCCATGAAGCGTTTGCGCACGTTCTCATGGATGAACGTGTGGTATGTGATGTCTCGTTTCCACTGGGCGAACTGATCCTCGGTGGGTAGCTCGCCATAGATCAACAGGTAGGCAACCTCTAGGTAGGTTGAGTGTTCCGCAAGCTGTTCGATCGGGTAGCCGCGATAGCGAAGAATGCCAGCGTCGCCGTCTAGATCTGTGATGGCTGATTCTGTAGCTGCAGTCTGAGTGAAGCCCGGGTCTGCAAACCAGATATTTCCGAGGAGCTTTTTCCATGCGCCGGCGTCGACACCCCCATTCACTATCGGGATTTCGATGGACTCTCCGGTCCGGTTATCGGTGATGGTTACGCTTTCGGCCACGCGTCTTCCTGCTTCGTCTAGTTGAGATCTGCATTGGCCGGTTTGTCTCCGGGGATCCCCCGGCCGTGCTTCCAACAGTGATCGTATCGGTTGAGCGACGAATGAGTTTCACTCAGTGCAGAGTTGCCGGTAAATGAAGGCGTTCACGGCGCGGCACCTCTTCGCCGATTACCTCCCTGAGCACGTTTGCAGTGGCTCTAGCGGCGGCGCTTGTACGACCTCTTCGGGGGGTTGCGAGCCCTACCACGCGTGGTGAGGTGCCCCGCAAAGAGATGGTTCTCCACTTGGTGTCCGTCCATCCAAGAACTGCGCTTGCAGGAAGGATTGCTGCGCCGAAACCCTCATATGCAAGCGAAGCCAAGAGTCTCATGCCATCCACCTCGGCCTTGGCAACGAGTTCTATCCCTGCTCTGGCGGCGTCTGCATCTAGATCATCTCTGAAACCTGTGCCGACTGGTTCTAGCAACAGGGCCACATCGGCGAGGTCGGCGAGATGGATCTCATCCTTGTCTGAAAGGGGATTGTCCGAAGTGACCAACACGACATGTTCTTCCTCGAAAAGAGGTTCGGTGTCTACATCTGGGTCGTTGGTGGGAAGGTTGACCACGGCGATATCGAGCCTCGAGCTAGCGAGTTGGGGGAGTAGCGAGGTAGTAGTTGCATCCACGATCACGGTACGTACACGGGGGTGGGTCTCGCTCATGGCGTGGAGAAGCCTCGGGGCCAGCCACCGCCCGGTTGTTCCGATTATCCCCACGCGAACTACTCCAGCGATCTCGCCTTTGGTAGATGCGACATCGGAACTCATGGATTCAAGTTCGCTCTGGATCCGTCTGGCGCGCTCCACTACAGCATTTCCGGCCTCGGTGAGCTTTCCGGTGCTGCGATCCACCAGTTCTGTGTCCAACTCCCGCTCAAGATTGGCGATGTGGGTGGATATGTTGGACTGAACCGTATGCAGCGCTCGCGCCGCAGCGGAGAAGCTGCGGTGGTCGGCCACGGCGGTCAGGGCAGATAGCTGACGAAGATCCATCGTTAAAGATGATGACATAAATCGCTAACAACTGTTGGAAAGATTGCTTGCAACTGTTTATGATGTAGTCATTCAAGACCGCCGAGGCGATGGGTACCCCTCCCCCCTCGAGCGACGAGGTCGAACGGTTCCCCTGCCGTTCAGGCCATACGACCGACCGGCCTCCCCCTGGCCGGTCGGTCTTGTTTTTCTCCAAGATGTCTTCCGAAGCAGTGCTCGCGATCGCGAGCAAACTACAAGAGCGTTACCGGGCGCGGAATGCCTTGGACGTCATGTCGGAGACTTGATGCGGCTGGGCACCTAGGCTCGGGGAATGGAACCAGCAGCCTTCTTTGACCTGGACCGGACATTGCTACGCGGTGCGAGTGGCCCAATGTTTTCCGAGATGCTCAGACGGGTTGGTGTTCTTCCGGATCGTTCGATCCCCGGAGAGGGATTGGTTTTCAAGTTCTTCGATATCGTCGGAGAGACTCTGCCCTCTATGTTGGCAACCAGGCAGATGGCGCGCGCAGCTTCTGGTTGGGACCGCTCCACGGTGCAAGAAGCTGGTCGCCTTGCAGCTGAGCGTCTTGTTGATCAGGTACCAGGATTTGCGAAGGCAGCCATCGAGGCTCACCGTAACGACGGTCGAAAGGTCGTTATGGCCACGACATCTCCATATGACCTGGTAGCGCCACTAGCTGAGGCACTAGGGCTCGATGCGGTGATCGCAACCCGTTACGGGGAGGTTGACGGCAAGTACGACGGCAGCGTCGACGGTTTTTTTGTGTGGGGTCCGGGCAAGCTCGCTGCGGTGAGGCAATGGGCAGCGCTCAACGGTGTGGATGTCACCAAGAGCTGGGCATATTCGGACTCGATCTATGACATGCCGTTGCTCTCGGCGGTCAAGAACCCGACCGCCATCAACCCAGATCCTCGACTGGCGATGGTTGCGATGCTTCGTCGCTGGCCCACCCAGTTCTTCGATGTGCCCGCCGGAGTACCCAAGGTGATCGGGGTTGAACCGCAACGAATGCTGCAGTGGCTGGCAAAACCACAGCTGTTTCCTTGGGTCCGATTTGATGTAGCTGGAGTTGAATCGATTCCGGCCGAGGGCCCAGCGATAATCGTCGGCAACCATCGCTCCTATTTCGATCCGCTGGCAATCGGGTGGGCCATGGCTCAATCAGGGCGGCCAGTGCGCTTCTTGGGAAAGAAGGAGGTGTTCGACGCTCCGGTGGTTGGTCAAGTGGTTGGTGCACTTGGTGGAATAAGGGTGGAACGAGGTTCTGGCTCCGATGAACCGCTCCTGTTGGCCAAGGAGGCGCTAGAAGCGGGCGAAGCTGTGGCGATAATGCCTCAGGGCACGATTCCTCGGGGCAGAGCCTTCTTCGATCCGGTCCTAAAGGGCCGCTGGGGTGCAGCCAAGTTGGCTGCCATGACGGGCGCTCCGGTTATTCCTATTGGATTGTGGGGGACAGAAGAGGTCTGGCCACGTAATGCCCGCATGCCCAATGTCTTGGCACTTGGTCATCCTCCGACCGTTCGGATCCGTGTGGGAGAGCCGGTAGAGCTCGGTTATGAGGACCTAGACACAGACACCGAAGCCATCATGGATGCTCTGGTGGATCTACTGCCAGATGAGGCACGCGAGGCCCATGACCCAACACCTGAAGAACTGGCGAGAACGCTGCCAAGCGGCTACCAGGGAGATGTCGACGAGGAGCAGGACCGGCGCCCCGGCAGTGACTAGCCGCCAATCTTGGTTGGATCTACCCCGCATTGGGTGAACAGAGACGTCAGTGCGCTGAGGTCGGCTGCCTTGGACGGATCAACCCCGAACTCCTCAACAAAAGCCTCAGCCACGCAATCCGCTTCGGAATCGCTCAGTCCGCTGGCTTTTAGCCCTGCGGCGAAGGAATTCTTGTAGGCCTCATCTGGGTCTGTTCCGCCGAGGTTTCCTGTTATCTCGGTTAGGCGAGACATTGGAATGTCGCACTCGTTGATCATGTCCATGAGTGCTGACGTGTCGCTCGGGTCCACGTTGGCCATCGAGGAGATCTGCTCGGCGAGACACGACGCTTCGTCCTCGGTAAATCCCATCTCGAGGTACGCCTCGCTAAGGGCCTGAAGGGCTTCGTCATCAACCGGTGGGGTGGCGGCCTCGGTGGTAGTGGATGAATTATCCCGCGAGGTAGTGGTTGTTGTCTTGGCGTCTTCGGAGGGCTTGGGAGCGATAGCGGAGTCTCCGCCTTTCACTCCACAAGCAACCGATCCAAGCGTTATGACAGCGACGATTAGCAGCCTGGGAGCAAACCTCATGGCTTCAGGCTACTGCTCGACAGCGGTGTCGGAAGGTTCAGGGTCGGCGGTCTCGGACTCGCCAACTTCGGTGTCGGATTCTTCGGTGCCAGACTCTTCGGCTTCGATGCCAGTGTCAGTTTCTTGCGGCTCTAGTGACTCTCCTGATTCGTGGGCCATCAGGGCGCCAAGCGCATTGCGGTACGCCTCATCGGCGGCGGCACGTTCTTCTGGCTTGGAGTGTTCTTTGGCCCGGATCCGCTTCACCTCAGCGGCAGCCTTGTCCTTGGCATCTATCAATGCCTGATGAACGTTGGCCAGACGTCGTTGCTCTTGAGCTTGGCGTTTGTTTTCTCGC
>JAGQSI010000188.1 GCA_020439605.1 Acidimicrobiales bacterium
CCGCCTTGGTGGCACTGCGAGACAGCGCTGTTTCATTAGAGGATCTAGGCATGGTTGGCGTCTCGGCGCTTGGCTTGTGCGATGAGTTGTGTCGGGTGCTTTCACGGCCACTGTGAACCATTGAGGCCTTAGCCATTCAGCGCTGGCCGACCGAGACCAACATCGCTGCGAGGTTCAAAGCCTTTCGTCGTTGGGTCGGGTCCAATGCGACGGTCTCGGTCTTGGTCTAGGTCTCGGTGAATGTGTGGCGAGTCGATGAGGATCGAACAAACATTCCGTCTTGTCAAGGGAAGGATTTGGTGTAAGATGGCGCCCAATGGCAGCTAGGGGAGACGCAGAGGTGACGGAGAGCGGGGCACAAGCCCCGGCTCGTTCCAGCTCTGTTTTGTCCCATGAACCACATTCCGGCACCTATCGCACCCGCCTTGAGTCCAACGGCAGGATCGTGTTGCCTTCGGCTCTGCGGGGTCCTTTTGTGGCGGAAGGTGCGTGCCATCTCCTGGCTCGGCAGGGACGCTGTCTGCTGCTCTACACCCCTTCAGCGTTCGACCATTTCGTGGATGTCGTGACGAAGAATTCCTCGGTCATAGATGGCGAATCAAGAGTGGTTGCCGCCGTGGAGATCGAGCCGAGAGCGATGCTCTATCGGGCTGCGCCGCGGGTGTCGGTGGATAAGCAGGCCCGACTTGTGATTCCCCAGGAACAAAGAGAACGAGTTGGCTTTCAGGTCGAGGCCGAAATGGTCCTCGCCGGCGCCATCGAGCGGGTCGAGCTCTGGCAGGCGAGTAGCTACGACGAGATCGACCAGCGCGATCAGGCGAGTATCGACCTGCTTCTCAACGGTTTCAACGGTTTACCTACGAGAGAGACGTGAGAACGCGGTGGGTGTTGTCATGACTGAATCTCGTCCCTTTGTCCACGAGCCGGTCCTGCGTGAGCTGGTGGTAGAGATCTTCTCCACCGTTCCCGCTGGCACCATCGTGGATGCCACCCTTGGCGGCGCTGGCCATGCTGCGGCTCTACTCGAATCCAGGAACGATCTTCGGATCCTTGGACTCGACCGAGACCGAAATGCCCTGGCTGCAGCGCAGGCCCGGCTCGCCCCATACGGCGACCGGGCCACGGTGCATCATGCCCGCTTCGACCAGCTGGCCACCGTGGTCGCAGATGCTGGCGCCGCCAACCAACCGATAGTTGGGGTCCTGTTCGACCTCGGCGTCAGTTCGCCGCAGTTCGACGATGCGCAACGGGGCTTTTCGTATCGCTTCGACGCGCCGCTCGACATGCGGATGGACACCTCAAGTGGGAAATCGGCTCGTGAGCTTGTCAACGAGCTCGATGCCTCGACACTCGCCGGCATTCTTCGCCGCTACTCAGATGAGCGATACGCCAATCGCATTGCAAATGCAATCGTCAAGGCCCGTCCAATCGCCACCACGGGAGAGCTCGCAGTTGTTGTCTCGGAGGCGATTCCAGCGCCTGCTCGCAGACACGGCGGCCACCCAGCCAAGCGGACCTTTCAGGCAATCCGTATAGCGGTCAATGGCGAGCTTGAAGTGCTCGAACCGGCCCTGGATCAGGCACTTGAGGTAACGGTTCCCAGCGGACGCGTCGCTGTCATCTCCTATCACTCCGGCGAAGACCGCATCGTCAAGGCACGCCTGCGCCGAGCCGAGGACGGCGGCTGCAAGTGCCCACAGGGGCTTCCATGCGTGTGTGGCGCGCTGCGAGAGGCGCGGCTGCTCAAGCGTGGCGGCTGGAGCGCAGACGCCACTGAGATCGAAACAAACCCACGAGCCAGCTCAGCACGTCTTCGTGCTGTCGAGAAGCTCCCCGCACCCGACGAGGTTCAACCATGACCAGCACTGCACGAGCCCCGCGCCCCACGCCGCGTCGTCCGGTACAAGTTGAAGCACCTCCAACCCGAAGCCATCTGCGGGTGGTTCAGCCACCAAAGCGCCGCAACGTCTCCGGCGCGTACCGCCCGGCGATAGTCGTTGTGGTCATTGTTGTGGTTTTCGGTGCGCTCATGGCCTCGGCCACGCTTCACGGGATGCTTGCGAGTGGGCAGGCGGACATAAACAACATTCAGGCCGAGACCCGTCAGGCAAGCGGCCAGCTTGAACGAGAGCGTCTCGAACTCGCACATCTGCGTTCGCCCCAGCGCATCGCTAAGGCCGCTGAGTCAATGGGGATGGTTCCTTCTGATACACAACACTGGGTTAGTGCAGCCACCGGTGATGAGAGCGTGGTCGTTCGAGACCAGACCCCACCTGCTAGCTCGGATCCTGATTCGGATTCACCCTCAACCAATGACCCTCAGGCCAGCGAGCTAGCTGGCCCAACCTTTGGGGAGGCCCAATGACCGATGAGCACTTCTTCGGGGAACTTGCGCCGGTCGCTTCCCTTTTGGACAGGCCACGCCAAGCTCAGCGCAGCGCTGCAACACGGCGCACCGCTACCTCGCAACGTTCACAGCGCTCAACGCGAACCGACCAGCGCACCAAGTCAACACCGAGGCCAGGAGCACGCCGCATTGCGCCTCAGAGCCATGAGGTGACACCAAACCGGGGCGCTCCCAGGAGGCCCCAACCATCGCGCACAGCTAGAGCACAACAGCCTGCAACCCCAGAGCGTCGAGCTACTCCGAGTCGTTCACAAGGCCAGAAATCAACCGGCGGGTTGGGTCAGGGACACAACAAGGCGTCGGGGCATTCGCGTCGCGTTCAAGCGGAACCACTCAAGGCAATAGCGGAACCGAAGCAGCCCCGTGCACTGGTTACGACATCAGAGCTTCGTCGTCGTTCCGTGCGGCGAATGATGTGGATTTTGGTAGTGGTGGCGATTCTTGCCACCTACCTAGGGGTAACTCTGGTTAATGCTCAGGTTCTCGGCACGAGCCGCTCATTGGCATGGGGAGAATCTCAAAGAGACGGTGACCGGGAACTTCCTGCGAGCCGTGGAGCCATCTATGACCGTAACGGTCAGGCCCTTGCTCTTTCGGTGGCGCAGCCTCGCGCGATCGCCGATCCCGCAAATATCAAGCACCCGGGTGCCACGGCCAAAGCCTTGGCGCCGATCCTCGGGGTTGAGCGGGTATCGCTCGAGAAGGATCTCAACTCGAAGACCCGCTACAAGGTTCTGTCCGAGAACCTGACGGACAAGCAGGTTGCTGCAATTCACGCAGGGGTCACCGAAGGGACTATCGAAGGTATTGCCATCGAGGACAAGTACGTCCGCTCCAACCCCAACGGTGATCTAGCTCTTGGAGTCATTGGGCGCTCACTCGCCGATGGTCAAACTGATGTGGCCGGAAACGAGGGCGGGATCTCAGGGCTCGAGAAATCATTCGACAAGTACCTAACAGGCACCGCCGGCAAGTACTTCTATGAACAAGACGTCTGGGGCAACCCGATCGCCGGTGGATCCAGGAGCACAATTCCAGCGGTGCAAGGTGCTGACCTGTTCCTCACCCTTGATGAGGCTCTTCAATATGAGGCGGAACGCTCCATCTCTGACGCAGTTGCCTCCAGCGGCGCAGATTCGGCTCAAGCGGTCATCATGGTGCCCAGCACCGGAGAGATCCTCGCGATGGCCAGCGTCACTGCTGATGAGGATGGGAAGGTTCACGTCTCTCGGGACAACAAGCCTGTAACCGCTGTCTTCGAGCCCGGCTCGGTGAACAAGATGATCACCATTGCGGGGGCTATGGAAGAAGGTGTTGTCTCCCCGGAAACAGTGCTCGACGTTCCAGATCATCTCCAGATCTACGACGCAGAATTCCACGACAGCCACCCGCACCCAGCGGCAGCGTGGAGCACCACCGAGATCCTCTACACCTCTTCCAACATTGGAACCATCAAGATCGCTCAGCGTCTCGGCTCGGAGAAGGTGGACAAGTACCTTCGGGACTTCGGCTTTGGGGCCACCACAGGTCTGGGCTTTCCAGCCGAAGAAGACGGGATCATGAAAGACCTCGAAGACTGGTCCGGCGTGGACATTGGCACAATGCCTATCGGTCAGGGCATCTCGGTCAC
>JAGQSI010000018.1 GCA_020439605.1 Acidimicrobiales bacterium
ACCCGTGGGGTGGGTGGGGCGGGGGGCCGATGGTTGAGAGCGAAGGTCCGATCGGTGCGGGAACCTGAAGGAACCAGACAAGTAGCAGTTACTCGGATGGCGTCAGTTGATGTGAGAGCCATACCGGAACCGGAGGATCCACCGTTGCCAGCAACAGTGAAAGACACCAATGCACGCTGCGGTCCAGATCCAACCGAATCCAAAGTGGGCTTGGGTGGTCTGGTGACTCCCAACGCAGGATCACTTTCTGGACCCCAACCCAAGGAGTTATGGGCCGCAACTGTGACTGAGTACTGCCGACCTGGGTCTAGACCCGGGATCTGATAGGCAAGAACATTGCCGAGCTCGAAGGTAAGCGGCGAACCACCACCACTAGTAGGCGTCACCGTGAGGCGATACTTGTCGATGTCTGGGCCGCCATCATTAGCAGGCACATTCCAAGCGGCATCCAAAGTGCCCGGAACATTCACTGGTCCAGCAGCCAAAGTGAGGTTCAGAGGCATCTCCGGCGGAGTGTCCTGTGGAACCGCGGGACCCCAAACATCGCTGGGCTCACCGAAACCAGACGCATTCTTGGCGTAGACAACTAGCCAGTAGCTGGTCCCATTCACCAAGTTCTTCACGTCCGCAGAGTTGGACGACGCTGTGATCTCAGTTGCAGAGACCAAACCGCCGGTTGGCGTACGCCATGCCTCAACTCGATAACCGGTGACGGCCGATACACCTGTTGGAAGTGACGGTGGGATCCACGCCACACTCAAGTAGGTGTTCTGCTCGGCGACGCCAGTAATAGTTGGAGGTGGCGGAGCCTGATCTGATGCAACATCGCCAGGCACACGACGGTTAGCCGAAATCTCATAAGAGAAGGAGCCTGTGATGACCAAGGTGCAGGTGGTTGCAGTACAGAAATTCCTGTTGCCCGGACCGCCTGGACCATGCATCACCTGAAGCGGGGACTGGCCTACTTCTCCAATATGAGAGGCCAGAATCTCTTCTTCATCTATTACGCCGGCTTGGCAGGTACGACGCACCAGGTTCATCCCGGCACCAGTGCCGGTGACGGCCCACGTGGCCGAGTGAGGCACAGTGGCCATTTGACCAGTGGCCGCATCAAATGGCGTCTGATCCCAGTAGAAGGTGACAAGGTCCGTTCCACCAGATGTGGTCCCAGCACAGGTTCCGCTCGCGTCTGTTCCAACCCGATCCAAACTCTGAACGTCACGAACCCAGGCAGCGCCGATGCGCTGTGAGTCGTTGGAACGTTGCAAACGGTCCGACACCTCACCGGACTGACGCAGCGACTGCATGAGCACTGTTGTCAACGGCACCATGATCACGGCCAGAATCGAAATGGCGACGATTACCTCAAGAACGGTGAAGCCAGAGGTTTCACTCCAGCACCAGCCCTTGGGCTTACGGACTCTCTGATTGCGATGGTGATTGATCATTACTGCCTCTTAACGATCACGACCTGTTCCGACACGCTCATCGATCCAGGGTCTGATTTGGTCACTCGAACTGTGAGTTGTTGCGCGCCTTGATCTCCACCTGCCGGACACGCATTGGCAAAGGTTGGCGTTGTGGCAGTTCTACTAACCAGGTTCTGTCTGGTAACTGTCACTGTGAAGTTTGTTGGAGTGGTGTAACCGGGGGGAGGGAAATAGCTGGGGTTGGACCCGCAAGCCACATAGGGCATGGCGTCGATGAGCTCCGCAATGGTCATTGCCTCGTTGGAAGCCCGCACAGACCGACGATGCTGGTCCGATGTGCGCACCATCGTGATAATTCCAAGGGTCACAGCACCCAAGGAAATAGCCATGATTACCACCGTGATGATCAATTCAACGAGGGTCTCACCCCGTTGTCCACGGCTTGAACCCGCCATAGAGAGCATACGGTGGTGCGAGATCATGACTTGAGTTCCTCGCTTGAGTTGAACACGCCGTACATGGCCGAGATAAGTGCAACTGCCACGAAACCAACGATGCCACCCATTGCCAAAATGACCGCCGGCTCAAACAAGTCCGTGAGGCGCTTGACCTTGTACTCCAGCTCACGGGAGTAGTAGGCCGCAGCGGACTCAAGTTGAGTATCCAAAGTTCCGGTCTCTTCACCTACGCGCACCATCTGGACAGCAGCGTTGGGGAACAATTCTGTGCGCTCAAGCGGCAGGGCGATGCCATCGCCCTCCAGGATCTGATCTCGAGCCACACGGAGACCATCCTCGAAGATCTGGTTGTTGGACGAGTCAATTGCAGAGGCCATTGCTTCGGGCAGTGGTACACCGGCTCGCATCATGGCGGCCACGATCCGACAGAAGCGTTCCACTGCTGAGTAGCGAACAATGTCTCCGACCACTGGCATACCCATGAAGACCTTGTGGCGAACGCGACGGCCGCCTTCATACTTGCCACTCACGTAGAACACCACGGCAAACGCAATGAGAAGTAGCGCAACGAGCCAACCCCATTGCTGGCCGAAGTTGCTGATCCCCATGAGCATGCGGGTAGGCAATGGGAGCTCGGCGTCAAGATCCTCGAAGAAGACCACGAAGCGTGGAAGCACGAAGGTCACCATGACCAACATGGTCACGATGCTCATGACCATGATCACGATGGGATAGGTGAGAGCGCTCTTGATCTTGGCACGGGTTTCCATATCTCGTTCGATATAGACAGCCAACTGATCCAACACCGTGTCCAACTGGCCGGTTAGTTCTGCCGAACGCAAGATGCCCAAGTAATACGGCGGGAACACCGATGCATGAGGAGCGAGCGACTCGGAGAACGGAACGCCGGCCTCAAGTTGTTCACGTACATCAGCGAGGATCGCATGGAACCGCTTGTTGGCAGTTCCTTCCTCAACTACTCGTACAGCCTCAATGATCGGGATACCGGTGCGAACAAAAGCGGCGATCTGGCGCGAGAAGTGCATTACCTCCTGACGAGGTACACGCTCTGGCGAGATCTCAATCTCCGACAAGCTCTTCTTCTGCTTGATGGATTTGATCTCGTACTGCTGGCGAAGAAGCTCGTTCTCCACAGAGGCACGGCTCGCGCCATCAATCGTCGATCGGACCTGCGTCCCATCTGCAGCGATAGCCGTGTACTTGAACGTCGCCACGCTTATCAATTCCCCCAGTTAGTCGGTGCGCCTTGGTAGCGCTCCTATAGAATGTAGATGGTTCTCATCACTTCGGCAATGGTTGTTACATCATCGGCCACCAAACGAAGGGCTTGATCCCTCATGGGAACCATGCCTTGTTGGACCGCAAGAGTGCGTACTTCCTCAAGTGTTGCATTGCGAACAACCAGTTCTCGCATCTCATTGGTGAGCCGAAGAATCTCATAAACACCAATACGACCCGAGTAGCCAGTCCCTGAACAGGCCGAGCAACCGCGGCCCTTCATGAACGTGTCCTTCGGTTTTCCACCAGCGCGCTCATAGAACGCCAGGTCCTCGATATCTGGCTCGTACTCCTCAAGACAATGCAAACAACTCTTACGAATGAGTCGTTGGCCAACCACGCCCAACATGGATGAAGCGAGCAGGAAGGACTCAATGCCCATGTCCAAGAAACGGTGCAATGCACTGGTGGCATCTGTTGCGTGAATGGTGGACAGAACGAAGTGACCAGTTAGAGCAGCCTGAATGGCAATGCGGGCGGTCTCAACGTCTCGGATCTCACCAACGAGGATGGCATCTGGGTCCTGGCGCAAGATGGCACGAAGACCCGAGGCAAATGTGAGCCCGGCCTGCTCATGGATGTTGATCTGGTTGATGGTGGGGAAGGTGTACTCCACCGGATCTTCAACCGTGGTGACGTTGATCTCGTCACTGTTGATGGCCATGAGGCTGGCGTAAAGAGTGGTGGTCTTACCGGAACCGGTAGGGCCGGCGCACACGACCATTCCATAGGGAGAGCGAATGATCTCGTCGTAAACCTGAGCGGTGTCAGGTGCCATGCCGAGCGTGGCAATGTCATAGAGCGCACGCGACTTATCGAGAATACGTAGCACGGTCTTTTCGCCGTGCTGGGTGGGTGTGGTGCTGACACGCACGTCGAGCTCGATGCCTTCAACCACGGTTTGGATCTGACCATCGAGCGGTTTGCGACGCTCCACGATGTTCATGTCCGCCATGATCTTGATACGGCTCACAAGTGCCTGGGCCATCGATTGCGGCAGGCTCAGCACTTCGTGAAGCGCGCCGTCTACACGGTTACGAACACGAACCCTCTCGCCCATAGGTTCGATGTGAACGTCTGATGCCTTGTCACTAACTGCCTGACGCAAAATGGTGGCAACCACTTGGATGATCGGCGCAGACTCGTCAACCTCGCCAAGCACCGCTGTGCTGGTGGGCGCACGTTCTGCGGCACGAGCCTCAAAAACACGGACCGCGTCCGACACGACCTGAGTCGTGGAATAGGCCCGGCCAATTGCAGCTTCAATCTCGCGTGGTGACGCAATAGCGAGAACCACCGGAGATCTAACGAGCTTTTGCAATTCCTTTTCGAGGCCGGGACGAGTCGGGTCCGCTACCACGATGTGCACTCGGCCAACCGAACGGGAAATGGCCAAGATGAGGCGCTGCTCGGCGATCTTGCGATCGATCAGAGACACCGCCCCCGGGTCAAACGACGCCTTGTCAAGAGAAGCTCGCTCGTAGGAGAACTGTTTGGCGAGCGCATCTGCCAACTGCTCCTCGGTGATGAGCCCTTCTTGGATCAACAGAGCACCAAGAAAGCCACCCTGCTTTTCTTGGACCGCCAAGATCCGGTCCAAAACATCGCGATCAATAAGACCGAGCTCGATGAACACATTGCCCAGCTGCGGGCGGATAGGTACCAGTTCTGAACTGTCAGATGGGTCCGTGGACAGCGGCATGTCGGACAAGAGATCGGCCGCGTTCGGTGGATGCGGCAGCCCATCTCGCCCGGTCTGGCGACCTATAAGGCCAGCCGACTTGTCCCGTGATCGTCTCAACGCCAAGACAAAGCCCCCTTGTCAACTGAAGTTGAGCGTCGCATTCAATCCCCCTAGGCGGCAGAGTCTTCTGCCGAACAGAAGATAGAGGTTATCGCATTTCACCGGCTCGTTCTAGGTAGCGCCGCGACAGCAGACTGTTGAAGTGTCCACTTCACCCTCACCCATAGGGGCAGAGCCGCCTGAGAGAATCCGCACCACACGCCGTCGCGGCCGTATGACAGACCAAGGGCGATCAGACCTGATCGAGTTGGGAGCCGACTGGGCAATCACTGCCGAAGCCCTCGTTTCTCAACATGCAACCAGCGAAGCATTCGGTATCGAACAGCCGCTAGCGCTGGACATAGGCGTCGGTTCCGGCGAGGCCACGATCATGTGGGCCCGCAACCAGCCGGGCCTGAATATCGCGGCGATCGAGCTACACCGACCAACCATGGTTCAGTTGTTGAGAGCCCTGGACAACAACGGGCCGCCCAATGTGCGCTTGATAGAGGCCGACGCGACCGCAGTGGTGCGGGACATGGCGGCCGGGTCTGTTGAAACGATCAGACTTCTGTTCCCAGACCCTTGGCCGAAGAGGCGCCATGTTGAGCGACGAATGGTCAACTCGCAATTCCTGAACGACGTGGCAAACGCCTTACGTACGGGTGGTCGCCTCGAGATCGCAACCGACTGGCTGGACTACGCGAAGCAGGTCCGCCAACTTGTGGCATCTCACGATTGCTTCGAAGCTGGCGATAGTTCGACCGCTGAACCGCGGCCCACTACGGCCTACGAAACCCGCGGCGTCAAGGCTGGAAGAACAATCACCGATCTGGTCTTCATACGCCGATAGGGACCCGCCGTGACACTTGCAGCCGGGACCTGTACCTTTAGCTCAAGGTTTGTCTTTGGAGGCTGCATGAATAGCTCAAAGCGCCGATCTAGTTCTGAGTCTGGCCAGCACGGCTTCACCCTCTTTGAGGTAGTTGTCTCCGTGATGCTTCTAAGCGTCCTGGCCAGCGCAGTCATGGTCGGATTCAACACCAGTATTCAAGCTGGTGACGCCCACAGAATTTCCGCGTTCAACGCCGAGTGGTCACGGCGTCTTGAAGTCGCCATTGATGAAACTCCATATCTACCGTGTGGCGATGCCGCCGCGTACGACACAGCATTGGCTTCTGTTCCTCGACCCAACGGCTCCACCGCCGAGATAACCGCGGTCACCTACTGGGACGGCTCGGCAACGCCGACTTTCACCATTAACTGCAATAGCAGTGCCGCTCCTCGTAGTGCCGGTGGAGACATGGGTGCGCAGCGGATCACCTACAAGACCACTTCCACCCGATCCGGACGGACCAAGACAACCAACAACACCATTCTCAAGCGCTACGAGGGTGCATACGCAGAGCCCCCCACGGACCCGCCTCCCGGAGGCTCTACCTGCACCATCTCGCAGCCAGGCCAAGTGGACACCAACTGGGTAAACGAGACGGCCGGTTCTCCTCGCAACACCGTTTACAACAACGGCAACGAGATGAACATTCTCTACCTGCTCGGCACACGGCGCTTCAGCTATCTGCGGTTCAACATTGAAGCTGGTGTTTCTACATGTAACGAAGGCGGGACTCTTCCAAGCGGGGCCAACATCGTGGCCGCTCGGTTGCGGTTGTTCACCTTCAACATCGGAGGCCTTCCCGCTTGTGGAGCCAACTCCTGCTGGCACGCTTTGGAGCGGGTTCGCTCCAACTGGGATCCCAGCACGCTCACATGGAACAACCAGCCATGCCCCACGGCCAATGCCACCTCGTGTCGCCCCGGCGACGTCCCGAGCAACATCTTGTTCCAGCATGGGACCGGCGCGTTTGACTGGAGTGCACGCTTCCAGACGATCGAACACGCAGACCTGCTAGCGGACGTTCGTCAGTTCTATTCGAACCCCTCGACCAACTACGGCTGGGCCATCAAAGAAGCGTGCGCGCTTACCTACGGCAAAGCCTGTGGGTCCGCAACGCCGGGCTTTCAGTTCCGCGGTCGTCTGGGCACCCCAGCGGAGCGACCAGCGTTGGAGGTGGTCTACCAATGAGCTTCTCAAAACGATCTGAGTCCGGGCTATCGCTAATCGAGGTTGTTGTGGCGATGATGATCTCGGGCGTGATCATGGCGGTGTTGGTAAATGTGCTGGTTGGCTCAACGCGCTCAGCACGCGACACCAGCAACTCGATCCAGAGTTCCACGTCCGCGTTCCGGGCCTCCACCTACTTCGCCAACGATGTGGCCACGGCTGGAGTTGCCCCCGGCTCAACTCAACCCGTCTCGAGAGCAGTCAATGGCTGTGGTGGCACAACCGCAGTAGTTCGAATCGTGGGGCCCGGACAGTCGAGCGGCACCATTGTCCGTTCCTACCATCAGATAAGCACCGCAGAAGGTTCCATTCTCGAAAGGCGGGTGTGCTCTGGAACAGACCTGAATGCCGCCCTCGGCGCGACCCATACAGACATCGTGGTTGCGAAAGATCTGAACTCTTCACCAGTACAGATCAGTTGCAGTGGAGATTCGCCCACCCCACCCTTTGATGATTCGGGCTGCACCAGCGTTGAGCTCACAGCAACCACTACAACCACTCGGGTTCTAACCGCCAAGGGTCGCACCAGAAGCGCCCAATCCCCGACCGCCACCACAGCCGTGGCTCCTCCAACTGCTCCAGCCACCGGCACCTGCACGCTTCTGGCTTCAGATACCGCCTACGCCGACACCGGCAGCGGATCAAACTCGACCCATGCCAACCAGACCCAAATGCAGACCTACAACCAAGGCGGTGGACCCAAGAATTATTCATACCTGCGCTTCGACCTGACCGGCCCTTGCACAGGAGCTGGAGACCCTTGGCCCACCTTGCCTGGTGGGCGCACGATCGTCACTGCATCGCTCAGCATCGGCTATCTGGGCACAGCGGGATGCTGCATCTCATATAAGGAACATTCGGTTACCGCGGTAGGACCTGGGACCTGGTCCGAGGCCACACTCACCGGCAACAACCGAATCACTGGGACTCTCGGTTCGGCTGTGGACTTCGACGCCCCGGGGTCTAACCCCACAAATGTGAACCTCACCGGAGGAGCCATCACTACCGCTGTACAGCAGTGGTATACCCCCGGCGGCTGGAAGAACAACGGGTTCGTCCTTGCGAGACGCACAGTTGGCGACACCACTGGCAAGACTCGTCAGTGGGCAACCCGTCTTTACGGCAACGCAACCTATCGACCACGGCTCGTGGTCACCTGGGGGCCGTGATGATCAACAATCGCTCTTTTCGCGACAAGCGGTCCCTTCAAGATGAGCGCGGTGCAGCGCTGGTAGCGGTGCTCGGTGTCTTGACCATCGCCCTGCTATTGCTCACCGCTTTGACCACAGCAGTGTGGGTGCATCTTCGGGCCGGAAACAGTTACCGAGTTCGGACCGAACGAATCCAAGAACACACAGATGCTGTGGACTTCGCGTTCAACGCCATGCGCAACAACAACACCTACGGGCGAGTGGGCGACTCGCCTCGGTCATGGACATATGACGGCATCACCGTCACCTGCAACCCAACCGATTCTTCAAGTGGTGAAACATCTGGGGTTGGCCGCAAGGACCGCACCGTCACCTGCTCCACCTCCATCATCACCGGCACAATCCGGTTCTTTGACCGTGGTGGGGTGGCCAACGGAATTCAGAGCGAAGTACTCAGTTGGAAAGCCACGCCCTGACGGTTTCGGGCCAAGAGGGTTCCTCACCCTCAGGTGAGATCCGCTAGTTCTTCCTCGCTCAACGCCTCTATGCGCGCTAGCGCCTCGGCCAACACAGAGGTGTCCACGGTTTCAGTTTCGGCGATCACATCGCCCGTACCATCTGGCCTGACCCACCCGACTCCGGGTTCGTACCGGCGAATGACTCTCGCAGGAACCCCGCCGATAACGGCACGATCGGGAATGGTTCCTCGAACAACCGACCCAGCCGCCACTACTACGTGCTTGCCGAGATTGGTACCAGCGAGAATGACGCAGCCGTGACCGATCCAACACCCGTCGCCAATCACCACCGGCTGATGCACGCCTAGCTGTAGACCCGGTGGAGTGTGTGGATCTGTGTAGCCGTGATTGCCGTCTGTCACGTAGATGTCTTGACCAAACCAGACATCGTCTCCAATCGTGATGGACTCGTGCGCCACTAGCCCGCAACGCATTCCGATCAAGCTTCGGTCTCCGATCGAGATCACCTTGTCGGGCAGACCGCTTTGGTCGGGGTGATAGCCCGCAGCCATGGTGACCCACGTGTTGATCGTGGTGCCGGACCCAACATGGATGTGCTTTTCGCCATAGAGCGCGGCGTAGGGAAAGCCCATTATGGAACCCTCACCGAAAGAGCCGAAGCGTTCCGCCGCCGCGGTACCTGGAGCAATGGCGCCAGCAATGCGAAGACGATCCCAACCGCTATGTAGGGCTGCATTGACGATGCGATGAACACGTTGGGCCAAAGGGCGTGGTAGCACCCCTTCACAGTAAAACGCCGGGGCGCGCTGGATAGAACCCCCCTGTGGTCCCTAGCCTGTAGCTGTGACCACAGTCGAGGATCCCACCACCTTGGCCCAAGAGGTTACGAGCGACGATTCACGCTGCCCGTTCCCCCATAGCGCCACCGCTGAAACATGTCCGGTTCCAGGAGTAGGCCAGCCTCGCGCTCGGCGCAACCCCAACCGCTCGGCCGCAGACCGCTTCGTCTGGAAGCTGCTCCGGATCAAGGAACGGCCCGAAGGTGTGAGCGAGGCTGCTGCCAACTCGGCCTTTCAGAAGTCCATGCTCATCTCGGCCACTCGCTGCACCCTCACCTATGTGGTGTTTCCGATCATGATTCCGCTGCTCGGAATCCTCAAGGGCGTGGAAGCACCACTTGGCGTGGCTATTGGCAGCTTCGCAATCGTGTGCGACGTGTTCACCATTCGACGGTTCTTCGCTGCAGACCACAAGTACCGCTGGCATTTCTCAGCTATCGCGCTCAGCATTATCGGCTTGTTGTTCGTGCTTCTAGCCGAGGACATCATCGCCCTGTTCAACTAGTCGGCGGTATCGCGGCCAACTACCTGCGTTTGGCGATCGCGTTCATCTCAGAAACCACATCATCGCTGAGGCGTTCGAGCGCAACCAGAGCACCAAGGTTCTCTTCGACCTGAGCGGCGCTACTCGCTCCGAGAATCACAGTGGACACGTTCGGATTCTTGGCACACCAAGCAATGGTGAGCTGAGCCACACTCACCTCTAGGCGATCGGCAATCACCATGAGTTCACGGACCTTCTGGTTTTGGCTTTCGTCTGTCAGTAACTCACGCAACCACTCGTAACCGGGTAGCGAAGCGCGGCTGCCATCAGGCACACCGTCGATGTACTTGCCGCTCAACAGACCCGAAGCGAGCGGACTCCAGGTTGTCAGGCCAAGACCAATGTCTTCATAGAGACGGGCATATTCCTGCTCCACCTTGCGGGTCTCGAACAGGTTGTATTGAGGTTGCTCTACCACCGGCTTGTGGAGATGATGACGCTCGGCGATCTCCCAGGCGGCACGTATCTCGTCCGCGGACCACTCCGATGTTCCCCAGTACAGAGCCTTACCGGAGGACACGATGTCGCTCATCGCCCACACCGTTTCTTCGATGGGCGTGTTGGGATCCGGGCGGTGACAGTAGAGAAGGTCCACAAAGTCAAGGCCGAAACGCTCCAACGACCGATCAATGCCCTGAAGCAGATACTTGCGGTTCAAGGTGTTGGACATGTTGGGCACATCACCGTGGATACCCCAGAAGAGCTTTGTCGAGACCACATAGGAATGGCGCTCCCAACCGAGCTCAGCAATCGCCCGGCCCATGATCTGTTCGCTCGCACCGCCGGCGTAAACCTCTGCATTGTCAAAGAAGTTGACCCCACCGGCTCTCGCTATCTCTAGACAATCCTTGGCCAGTCCAACATCCATCTGCTCACCGAACGTCACCCAGGATCCAAAGGACAGTGCGCTCACCTGAAGGCCACATCGACCTAGTCGGTTGTAAGGCATCTGGGTCATGGTCAGCTCCTCTTGCTCGGATATCCAGCGACCCTACCGCTACTACGGACCCGCTGAGTCAAGACCAGCGAGAAGTCGAAGCACGGTCTTCGCATCCTCGCTTCGGTCGATGTCCCACGCCTCATGGCTCGGATTGGTCAGCAGGGGCAGGGCTGCCTTTGCGATGCGGCGACGGTCAGTCCTAGTGATATCGAGCTCAGCGATGCCATCAACGGCCAACACCGCTGCGAGAACCACAATGTCCAACTGATGACGCAGTCTGCGCTCTGACGACTCTCCGACTATCTCGGTGGCAGCAGCGGCCTTCGCAACAAGAGCTCCAAACGCGGTCGGGCACCGAAGTATCACTTGACCCTCACCGAACCTAACCTCAACCAGTTCGCTTCGGCCCAGTGCTTGTGTTCCTCCGGGTGCATGGACAGCGTGACCGATTGTGGACGAGCGGTCACCGTGGCGCCGCTGCTAACGCTTCATGAGCCGAACGTCGGTCCAGGCGCTCATAGGAATCCACAGCGCAGACTACGAGCGGGGCAAAACCATCGTCCCCAAACGGCCAGTTCTCATCTTGCACTACACGAACATAAATGTTCGGCTCGGCCGATCCAGTCGATAAGTGATGGTCCACGGCAAACGCCGGCCAGACCGATTCGGAAACGTAGACATCGAGACCGAGCCCGGCTGTGGCAGCGCCTTGAGCTGCAGCTCCGACAGCTCCTCCGAGAACTACCCGTTCGTCATCAGCCACTGTGTCAAGCTCAGCTGGCAACGCTCGACAACGGTGCAATCGCGCCCTTCGGCGAACGGCAACGGCGACAGCACTCAGCTTTTCGAGTCCACTTAACGGTGGTTGCTGAGCGAGCTGATTCCAGGCGCCAGCCTCGGAGAGTGGCCGGCCTCTTTGTGGTCGAAGCGCCGAGCGCTCCCTGATTGATGCAACGTCGACTGCCCAGACTCGGCCAAAACGCTCGGCGCGTAGTTCCCCCGTCGCGATCAAACGCTGTACCTGCGAAGGGGTAACTCCGAGTTGCTCAGCGGCCTCGGGCAGCGTCACTCGGTCCATGTGGATAGCTTACGGCTAATAGGTGTTCTACACCACCTATTAATTCTTGTGCCCTGTTGACCCGGGTCACTCCCGTCGTCAACCCCTACCGCTACTACGGACCCGCTGAGTCCTCTACCACTAACGTTCAAGCCATCGAAGTGACTACCTCTACGGTTGCACAGTCGTCTGTGGTCGATTCGGGGCTTGAAGCGCCGACTATCCACCTTGACGCTCGCGCAGGGCGACGGCTGGTTAGACGGACGCGCCGTCAATTACTGCCCGCTATTGCGTTCGCAAACCTTGCCGGTGTCGCGTTGGTGATCGCGTGCATTGTCTGGGTTCTGCCTGGCGGCAAGGTGGACAACGTCGGACGAGTCATAGCTTTCAACTCGGTTCTTGGCGCCATCTATCTAGCGCTAGTCATTCCGGTTGGTGTGTTCTGGGGGGAGGGTTGGCTGCGCAGTGGACGCAAGTGGCTTCAAGAGGAACGCCTACCTACCGAAGCTGAAGTGACCGCGGTTCTGCGTACCCCGCTACGACTCTTCTTTGTGCACGCCACACTTTGGCTGGTTGGTGCCGTGCTGTTTGGGATTCTCAATGCATTTGTGGAACTCGAACTTGTGGCCCGGGTGGTCTTCACGATTGCCCTCGGCGGTCTCACCACTTCTGCGGTCACCTATCTGATCGCCGAAAGAATCACTCGTCCCCTCGCCAAAGTTGCACTGAGTCAAAGAGCCGTAAAGACGCCGAGGCTTCCCGGTGTCACCACACGAACCTTGCTCGGCTGGGCGTTGGGTAGCGGCGTGCCTCTGGTGGGGCTGTTGATCACCGGGATCTTTGCTCTGGCAGAGCCGGCCGACGCCACCAAGACTCGCCTGGCCATCACCATGATCGTCTTGGCAGGCGCAGCACTACTAGTTGGCTCTTGGGTTGCCATGCTCGGCGCCAGAGCAGTGGCCGAGCCAATAATCAGTCTGCGCAAAGCCGTGGACAAGATCGCCGATGGCGAGCTGTCGGCTCGTGTTGAGGTATCTGATGGCTCGGTGCTCGGCCTGCTGCAAGCAGGGTTCAATGACATGGCAGAGGGCCTAGAAGAACGCGAGGCGCTGCGCGACCTATATGGCCGTCAGGTGGGCGAGGACGTTGCCAAGGACGCCTTGGAACGAGGAACGGAACTAGGCGGAGAGTCGGTAGAGGTCGCGGTGTTGTTTGTGGACGTGGTTGGTTCCACCCAGCTCGCCACAACCTTGGCTCCAGAAGAAGTAGTGCGACGTCTGAACCGATTCTTCGGGGTCGTGGTGGATGAGGTTCATGCTCACGGTGGCTGGGTGAACAAGTTCCAAGGAGACGCAACTCTCGTGGTGTTCGGTGCCCCCAACCCCTTAGCTGGCTCTGCCACCAGGGCTCTGGCTGCGGCACGGATCCTTGCCCGACGCCTCCCCGTAGAAGTCCCTGAGCTTGAGGCCGGAATCGGTGTGGCATACGGACGCGTTGTTGCTGGAAACGTTGGCGATGAACGCAGGTTCGAGTTCACCGTCATTGGAGACCCTGTGAACGAAGCAGCCCGGCTGACCGAAGTTGCCAAGTCACATGACCCGATGATCGTTGCTTCTGCCGAAGTTGTAGCTGCAGCAACCCGCATGGAAGCGTCGCGCTGGCGCCTCGATGGCACAGTGGAACTTCGGGGTCGTGCTCGCCAAACTCGCCTCGCGGTACCCATACGCTGAGAACGCGTAGCATGGCCAAGGCGACACGGACCGAAACGAAAGAGCCATGGCCGATCTCATCACTGCCCTAGAGAACATCGTTGGAGCATCG
>JAGQSI010000189.1 GCA_020439605.1 Acidimicrobiales bacterium
CCAGTCTGTGCTGATTTGGCGTTGCGGCACTGGCAACGATCCTTCTTCGGTACATCGCCGAGAACCTGATCTACGTGAGCACCGCATCCTCGCCAGTCAGGTCGACCGCACTTCTTGCACACCACTCGTCTACACATACCCTAGAGGGTATACCTCGGATAGTGGGTCCACAACACACCGACCACTGTCGACCATCTAACGCGATAGGCGCAGCATCACCATGGCGTGGGGTGGGACCTTGCGAGAGATGACAGAGTCTGAGGGCTCTGTCATCTCTGCGCCGATCGGCTCCTCGTCGCTTTGAGTCCAGAGGTCACGGATCTTCCATGGCCCCGACTCAGCATCGAGTTCCTCAAGCGTTGTCGCTATCTTGGTCTCAGCGTCTGTGCTGTTGAGCAGCGCTACCGCTAGGTCTCCACCTTCCAACTCTCTCACCCAAACCTGAGCGCCGTTGTCCAAGCTCACCCGGCGTGCTTGTTGGCCAAGTGGATCTTGGTCTACGGCAATGACATCAGGGTTGGACAAAGCCTCAAGGACGCTCGGCGACACCTTGTCGAGATCGGTGCCAATCATGAGCGGGGCGGCGAGCATTGCCCACATGCCGATGTGGGCACGAACCTCGTCGTCGGTCAGTTCTCCATTGCCGACCTGCAACATGTCCGGGTCGTTCCAAGCGCCGGGACCCGAATACTTGTAGTGCTCAGCCTGGCTGTTGATGATGTGGGAGATCGAACCCCAGCTGGGGGCGATGTCGGAGGTGGTACGCCACATATGGGCAATACCGGGTGCCCATGTCCATGGCTGATGCTTGCCATACTCCGAGATGCTGTAGACGATCGGACGCTCTAGGCGCTCAAGCTCGTCGCGCATGTGGGCAAAGGCCTCTTGGGGGACCAAGCCGTCTGTTTCGTCTGCTGCGCACCAGTCATACTTCAGATAGTCGACACCGATATCGCGAAGCATCTCGGCATCTTGGCGCTCATGGCCAAACGATCCGAGTCCCGTGCCGGGGTACTCGTCCCACTGCATTGCGCAGGTCTCGCTACCGGGAGAGAGGTAGAGCCCGAACTTGAGACCCTTGTCATGCACATAATCAGCGAGAGACTTCAATCCTGAGGGAAAGCGTTCCTTGTTTGGCTGAAGCGAACCGTCTTCTGCACGCTCTGGCTCCTGCCAACAGTCATCCACCACTACATAGGAGTAACCGAGTTTGTCCAGCCCATGACGCACGATCGCATCGGCAGCACTCTTGACAACGTCTTCGTTCAGGTCATAGCAACGCACCTGATTCCAGCTGTTCCAACCCATGGGAGGAGTAGCCGCCAACTCATCCATGGAGGCCACGGGCACGGTTGTGCTCGATGTAGATGCCGGTGTCGAAGGTGCCTTGGTCGTTGAGCTAGTGGACTTTGATCCGGAGCCGCAAGAGGCGACAACGAGCAGTGAGGCGCTAGCGATGCCGGCAAGCAACTGGTGTCTCGTGATTGGGAGTTTACGACGCAGCGTCATGAATCTCTCCTAGGTAGAGCTCCCATGGTAGGCCGCGAGCTCTAGGCGCCATTCACGCTAGATCTGTACTGATTCCAGTTAAGTCCTAGGTCCAAGGGAAGCAGTTTCCGAGGCATCTACCTCCGGAGTACCAGCCCAGCTCGAGAGCAACCCAAGTGTTTCTGTGATGGAGCTGGCCGCCCAATTCAAGGCCTTTAACTATGGCTGCCCTGTGGGATCCCTAAGCTGTGACGCAGTGTCAGAACTGCAAAGAGCTGACGCGTTCATCACACTCACACGACTCGCAAAGCTGGGAAGGCTGGACCCTTGCAAGACACAGTTATAGGTATCGTTGCTATCGCAGTCGGAGCGCTGTTTTGCTTTCGTGGCTTTATCGCCCTGAGGCTGATGATCCCGCTGTGGGGAACCTTTGCTGGCTTCATGCTCGGCGCCGGCCTAGTTGCTAACGCTGGAGATGGGGGCTTCTTGCGCACTGGGCTCGCCTGGGCGGTAGGCCTTGGAGTTGGCACGGTGTTTGGTTTGCTCGCGTACCTCTATTACGAGGTGTCTATCGTCTTGGCGATGGCGTCTATCGGTTTCGCTCTCGGTACAGGGGCCATGGTTGCGCTTGGGGTCTCTTGGTCTTGGCTGATCATTTTGGTAGGCGTGGTGTTTGCAGTAGTTCTGGCATCGGTTGCAATTGCAGGGGACCTGCCCGGCTTTGTGTTGTTGGTGCTCGGCGCGATGGGTGGAGCTACTGCCATCGTTGGCGGGGTCATGCTCTTGGCGGGCGTGCTTGAGACATCAGATTTCACCTCCGAATACGTCACGCAACGTTTAGATGACAGCTGGTGGTGGTACGGGCTCTACCTCGTTTTGGCCATCGTCGGAATCGCTGTTCAGTCGGCTCACGCTGATCGGCTTAGGGCATCGGTACGGACGTCGTGGGTAGACGCTGGCGGCGCTGAGCTACGTCGACACTGATCTCCGAGGTGTGCCGACATTGAGGGCGGTTGGCGCTATCGATGACCGCTCTAGCCTGGGCGCCATCTAGGTCAGACGTGTTGTTGATCGACAGTTTGCCCATTCAAGGGTCTTTGAGACGGATGTCACACAGGAGTGCAATCGGTGGAATGTGCCAGTTCCGATGCCAGATCTCCGCAGGTCAGACCCGATAGATCGCTCACATTGATAGAGCCTATCTAATGAACAAACAGGGTCGAATGCGACGAAACGGCTATCAGTTGTTGCGTTTTCGTTACGGATCCTGCATTGTGTCACCTGTTCTTAAGCCCGTCCGGGACAAATGACCTCGCTTCGCAAGGTTGGTTCCGGCGCCGAGCCGCCCATACGGGTGCCGCTCAGCCTCCGCTACAGCGGGGTCGGGTCCGCCAAACCAGGAGTCCCCAAACGTGTCAAGCCCCTCCCACACCGCCATCGAGCTAGCCCCGAAGAAGGCGGTGAGTCGGAGCCGAAAGGCAGCGCAGTTCTCAGTTGCACTGTTTGCTGTAGTCGGAATCGCTTTCACAACAACTGCTTGCACGCCAGAAGTAATTGCTCGCCAAGCAATCGAGCAGCACTGGGGCAAGAACGCCGCCTGCGCCGAGCGCATCGTCAAGCGTGAGTCCAACTACGACGCAGATGCGGTAAACCGCTCAAGTGGCGCAACCGGGCTCTTCCAGATGATGCCGCTACACAAGACCTGGATCAAGGCTGAGCTTGGCTACAACTTCTCCGAGATGGTTGACCCGGTGAAGAACTCCGAAGCCGCCAAGCGCTTGGCAGACAAGAACTACAAGGCCTACGGCGACATGTGGGCGCCATGGAGAACCACTGGCCGCGCCATCAAGGGCGGCGGCTGCCCAGCATAAGTAGGGCAAACCGATTGGATTGAGGGGGACCGTTTCGGCGGTCCCCCTCAATCGTTTTCGCCCCGGTCTCCTGCCACCAGAGCTGCGTCTATACGAGCAAAAGCTTCTCCGATCACTCGGAGCTCATCGCGGGTCAGATGGTCAAGCATGTAGCGGCGAACCCCCTCAACGTGAGCGGGCGCTATTGCCTCGAGCAACGACCGGCCAGCCGGGGTGAGTATGGCCCAGGTCCCTCGTCGGTCACTCGGACAGTTCTCGCGCTCCACAAGTCCCCGCGATTCGAGTCTTGTGATGTGATGGGAGAGCCGGCTCCTCGACTCAACCGACATCTCTGCAAGCTCAGCCATACGCAAGCGGTCGTTATCGGCCTCGGACAAAGCGACCATCACTCCGTAGTCATCGTGGCTAAGACCTTCAGCCTTCAGATCCTGATCCAAGCGACTTCCAAGGCGGCGTGAGCCTGCAATGAACGAACGCCACGACTGTTGCTCTTCGGCATCGAGCCATTTCACCGTTGGGTCTGAGCTGTTGTCTGCGGCCATGGTCCAAGATTATCGCGAGATCCGGAATAGTTGACACTTCAATGATGTTCGATAAGATGATTGTAACTTCAATCATCCAAACTTCACCTAGGAGCACACAATGAGCAACCCCGAAATCCCCGCC
>JAGQSI010000190.1 GCA_020439605.1 Acidimicrobiales bacterium
TACCGGTCATCTAGACAGGGTAAGGCTCACCAACCAGCGCCCCTCGGCCTCCGCGCCTCACCTTCCCAATTGTCACAGGGGACCGATACCGTGGATGTCGTTGTCCAGGAGGCTCCAATGACCGCTACAGATACCCCCAGTTCCACCACCTCAACGCTTCGCCCGGGCCGTGAGCAAACCGCTCGCCTCGCCAAACGCGTAGCAGTTGGCGAAGGTCGAGAAATGAAGGCGGTCACCTCACCGTTGAAAGGTGAGGTCATCGGTGAGGTTCCGATCGGTACCGCGGAGGATGTTGCCAAGGCCGTGGCCGAGTGCCGCCGGGTCCAAAAGCGTTGGGCCGCCACTCCAATCAAACAACGTGCCGAAGTGTTGTTGCGCTATCACGATCTTGTTCTGGAACATCAAGACGAGCTCCTAGATCTCATTCAGGCCGAGAACGGTAAGGCCCGCGTCTGGGCATTTGAAGAGATCATGGACCAGGCCATCACTGCTCGCTACTACGCCCGTCTAGCGCCTCGGGCTCTCAAGTCCAGCTGGCGTCTCACCGCTCTGCCGGGACTGGTAACCGCCACAGAGAACCGGATCCCCAAGGGTGTGGTTGGGGTCATCTCTCCGTGGAACTACCCGTTGGTACTGGCTGTGTCAGACGCATTGGCCGCACTGGTGGCCGGAAACGGCATCGTCATCAAGCCGGACAGTCAAACCCCCTTCACCGCTATTCGTGCATTCGAACTACTTGAACAAGCAGGCCTTCCCAGCGGACTGGTCCAGATCATTACCGGACCCGGTACCCAGGTCGGCTCGGCGATCATCGAATCCTCGGACTACCTGATGTTCACAGGGTCCACAGCAACCGGTAGAACCATCGGCGCCCAGATCGGCGAGCGGCTCGTTGGATACTCGGCCGAACTAGGCGGCAAGAACCCGATGATCATTACCGCCGATGTGGACATGGACCGCGCAGTGGAAACCGCCACCCATGGATGTTTCGCCAATACCGGACAGTTGTGCATCTCGATCGAACGTATCTATGTAGACCAAGCAATCGCTCCCACCTTCTCCAAGCGTTTCGCCGAGAGGGTTTCAGCACTCACCCTTGGCGCAGAACAGGAATACGGCCCGGAGGTTGGTGCACTGGCGTCCAAGGCTCAGCTCGACAAGGTAACCGAGCACGTCACAGATGCGCTGGACAAGGGCGCCACATTGCTCGCAGGAGGTAAGGCCCGTGAGGACATCGGTGCCTTCTTCTACGAGCCAACCGTTCTCACCGACGTCACCCCCGAAATGGATGTGTACGCCGAAGAAACCTTTGGCCCTGTGGTGGCCATTTATCCCTTCACCAACGTTGACGAAGCAATCCGACTCGCAAATGACACGGAATATGGCCTGAACTCCAGCGTTTTGTGCGGCGACACAGCCAAGGGCAAGAAGATCGCCGAACAACTCATGAGCGGTACCGTCAACGTCAACGACGGCTACTCGTCTGGTTGGGCCTCGATCGATGCACCTATGGGTGGAATGAAGGCGTCAGGCATGGGGCGTCGCCACGGTCGCGATGGACTGCTCAAATACACAGAATCTCAGACCGTTGCGGTTCGATCCTCGATTGCAGAGAAGCTCCAGTCACCCGGCAAGGACGCACAGGGCTACGCGAAACGATTCACCTCAATGCTCAAAGCCGCAAAGCATCTCCCACGATGAAGCCGCTTCAAGAGTTGGACAAATCTGCTGAGCGCGAGAACATGGACACCATGGCCGACACATCAACCGCCGTCCGGGGCCGTCCATCCAACGGCAACGGTCGTGATTCAAACGTGAGTCCCACACAGCTCAAGATTGCTGCAGCACTTCTAATTGGGGGCATCCTTGCTGGCGTACTGGCGCTCACGGTGTTCTCCGATCCCGGAACCCCGACCAAACCAAACTCAAAGCCGTCCATAATCCCCACCCCCAACCAAGGCACAGCGCCAAAGAGTGGTGGAGATCGTGGTGGCTGGGAGCAGTTGGCCCTTCTCGGAGCCATCATCGTGGTTGTCTCTGGTATCACCTACTTCGGCATTCGCGGTGGCGGAGCCACCAAACGTCCCGGTAGGGCAGCATGGGAAGCCGCTGGTGCCTCAGACCATGACGGCGCAGTCAGCTAATCAACCTGGTCGCCATACAAACGCCAAAAAATAGATAGCTGGCCAACTACCTGCCTAGCTCCACAAACCAGCTAGTTCGGTACTCGGGTGAGTCTTCAGCTCACAAGAGATGCCAACGCCCACACTGCGGCGATCAGACCTACGACTGCCATCACCACAGAGCGCGCGATAGGCGCACGCTCAAGGTCTCCCTCGCGCTTTTTGGCGCCCTCAGGTGGCCGAACGATGGCTGCGACGTTGCCCGCTACGAGTGCGGCGCCGAGCGCCAACACCAAATAGGACATCAGGTCCTCACCAAGAAACGCTCCAGAACCACCGGCTGGTTCCTCGGCGCCGAGCATCAACATCTGAGTAATCACTGGGCCGAACGCTACCGTCGAGCACCAAACACGATCTAGCCGAGAATCTGCCCAGATCGACAGATTCACCGAACTCTTTGGCTCAAGTCCGAGACGGAATCAACCGATGGATATACCAAGCCGGTGGTGAGTTTCGCCCCCCTCCGGCAACCGGGGTTCCGAAGTGGGAGCCACCATCCCTCCCTCCACCAGCATTAGCTCGCACGCAGTCCAGGGCGCGCCTGCAATGTCGGTGGCTCCCACTTCGGCCCGTACCCTCCAATAGGGCGTCGGGCTTGGTTGGGCGTACGCTTCGGACGTGTCAAAACCGACTCTTAACGCGCTGCACCGCACCACTGCGTGGGTAGCCACCATTGGTGTCGTGGTGGCATTGGTGGGTATCGGTCTTTCTCTACGCCCCGTTGCCACCCCCACCCAGGACTGCGGAACAACACTGGCGTTCTTGGTTGAAGGTCGATCCAACATCTACGTGGATCCCAACGATCTTCCAGATGGTGTCACCGCGAGCAAAGCCCAGGCCAACAACGAGTTGCCCTGCCGAGAGCGGGTTGCAGATCAAGCAAAGCCTGCGTTGATTCTGTTTACTGCAGGTGTGCTCAGCGCTTTGGGCGCACTGATCGTTGAGGCGACTAGCCGTGGTTGGGCGTGGCGTAAGCGTGCTCGCCGTCACCATCACTTCGACGCTGCTCACGCCACTGGGCATCTAGACGGCCCAGATGAGTCTCAGGCTCACGACCAACCCACGGCCAGATCTCCTCAGCCAACCGACGCCAGTTAGCCGTAGCGTTCAGTTCAGCCAAGATGGCGTACAGGCCCAGGTTGATGCGCTGAATAATCACAGCAGACTTGGGGACATTCGCGGCACGCATCACGTCACCGTGCTCACCAGATGGGTCAAAGAAGCGTCGCACAGTCTCAGAAGCAAACTCCTGAGTCATGGTCAGTTCTTTGTCCTCCGTCACGAACTCATAGAAGTGCCCGAAGTAGTCACCGATCTCCTCATCGGTGAAGTCCATCCCCGGCTTCAAGAAACCAACTTCTTCAATCACCCGGCGATATGAAACCACATCGTGGTCGATTGCCATGGCCTGGGTCATCAACTCAAACGGCTTGAGTTCTTCGTCCGTGAATCGTTTGACGAGCCCATAATCCAAGAACGTGACCCGCCCACCTGGCTCAAACAGATAGTTGCCCGGGTGCGGATCGCCGTTGAAGGCATGGAGCCGGTAGAGACTGCCGAACACATAGCGGTAGATCGTCTCGGCGGCGAGGTCCTGCTCTTGTTGTGACCAGGTCTTCAGTTCATCAAACCGAACTCCGGGAGCGAGTTCGGTGGTGAGTACTCGGCCAGTACTGAACTCGTCAACAACCTCTGGCACATGGATCGATGGATGATCCCGGTAGAAGTTTGCGAACAGTCGCTGGTTGTCGGCTTCAATCCGGTAGTCGACCTCCTCGATGACGCGTTCGCGCAGTTCCTCAACCAGCGGTTCTGGGTCGAGACCAGGAAACATTGCTT
>JAGQSI010000191.1 GCA_020439605.1 Acidimicrobiales bacterium
CCACCCGTCCCGGAGACCTGGCTCGCCCCGGCCACATCTTGCCGCTCGAAGCACGAGAAGGTGGTGTGCTCAAGCGTGCCGGTCACACCGAGGCAACTGTGGACCTTGCTCGTATGTCAGGTCTGTACCCGGCGGGCATTCTTTGTGAGATCGTCACCGGCGACAAATTGGACATGGCCCGCCAGCCCGAGCTGCGCAAGTTCGCTCGTGAGCACAACCTCTACATGATCTCGATCGCGGATCTGATCCGCTATCGCCGTCGTACCGAGAAACTGATTCGCCAGGTCTCTGAGGCGAGAATCCCCACGGCCTGGGGAGACTTCAACTGTCGTGTCTACGAGTCGGTCCTAGACGGCGAGCAACATGTGGCTTTGGTCAAGGGCGATGTTGCTGGTGCAGACGATGTTTTGGTGCGAGTGCACAGCGAATGTCTCACCGGAGATGTATTCGGGTCCATGCGCTGTGACTGTGGCGTGCAGCTAGACGCGGCGATGAAGCTCATCTCAGAGTCCGGTAATGGTGTGATCGTCTACCTGAGAGGCCATGAAGGCCGCGGTATCGGTATCGGACACAAGATCCGTGCCTACGAACTCCAGGACGACGGTCACGACACCGTTGAAGCCAATGAGGCACTCGGCCTGCCCGTTGATTCACGGGAATATGGAATTGGTGCACAGATCCTGGTGGATCTCGGCGTCACCACCATGAAGCTCATCACCAACAATCCGGCCAAGTACGGCGGCCTGGACGGGTTCGGCCTAGACATCACAGACCGGGTTCCTTCGATCACGGCACCCAACCCGGAGAATCTGCGTTACCTGCGCACCAAGGCCGAGAAGATGGGTCATTTGCTCGAAGGCCTTGAAGATCTACCGGCCGATGCGTCCGGTGCAGTCGTCCCCAAGTCCGCTGAAGATGTGAAGCCGATGGAGGACAACTGATGGCCGGCGATCATCAAGGCGATGGAGTGCCGGCTCCGGTGCTCGACGGAGCGGATCTCAAGATTGCAGTGGTCTGTGCCCGCTGGAACTCGCAGATCACGATACGTCTGCTCGATGGGGTGCGCCGTGGCTTGAACGAGGCTGGTGTGGCGGAGGATTCCATCGAACTCGACTGGGTTCCCGGCGCGTTTGAGCTTCCCTTGGCGGCCAAGACCTGGGCCCTGTCTGGACGAGTGGATGCTGTGGTGGCGCTGGGATGCGTCATACGAGGCGAGACCACCCATTATGAATCTGTGGCGGGGGAGTGTGCCTCAGGGATTCAACAGGCCCAGCTAGACACCGGGGTGCCAATCGCCTTTGGTGCGCTAACCGTGGAGAACCTTGAACAGGCACTTGCCAGATCCCAAGACGCTGGTGGACACAACGTCGGCGAGGACGGTGCCAAGGTGGCCGTAGAGATGGCAAACCTCGTCAGACGAGTGCGTAGCCACTGACCCGATAGGGTCACGGCCATGAATGAAAAGCCTGAGATCAACATTCCTGCCGAAGCTCCACCCGCTGAACTCATCATCGAGGACATTGTCGTAGGTGACGGGCCAGAAGCGGTTTCTGGGCACCCTGTAGAAGTTCACTACGTCGGCGTTGCTTGGTCAGACGGGCAGCAGTTCGACGCATCATGGGATCGAAACGACACGTTTGGTTTCCGCCTCGGTGCTGGTCAGGTAATCGCTGGCTGGGATCAAGGGGTTGCTGGCATGAAGCTCGGTGGCCGTCGCAAAATCACGATTCCTCCCCATCTCGGCTACGGAGAACGCGGCGCCGGTGGAGTCATCAGGGGCGGCGAAACCCTGGTCTTCGTTGTGGATCTGCTAGGCGTTGGCTGAACTGGTGTGCTTTGGTCAACTCTTGAGTGGGCCAAAGCACACTGAATCGTTGAGTGGCTTGGCCCACTCACAAATGGCGCGAATCACACCAATTCGGTAATCCGTTGGCTCTTGAGGTGTCTCGGCCGGTACCGTCGGCGCCGTGCTAAAGCTGGTTCTGCCCAAGGGTTCACTCGAAAAAGCAACGCTGGAACTTTTCGCAGCGGCTGATCTCACGGTCAACAGGTCCTCATCGGTGGACTACAAGGCCACTATTGACGACCCTCGGATCGAGTCCGTGCGGATCCTTCGCCCACAGGAAATTCCGATGTATGTGGCCGAGGGAATGTTTGACCTCGGCATTACCGGGCGGGACTGGATCGAAGAAACCTCAAGCACCGTTGAGTCCCTCGGAGAACTGCACTATTCCAAGGCAACGTCACGGCCTATCCGCATGGTTGTGGCAGTAGCAGGGGACTCCCCCTACAAGCGGGTGGAGGATCTGCCCCAAGGGGTGCGAGTTTCAACCGAGTACCCGGTTGTTACCCGTCGCTTCTTCGAGTCCAAGGGTATCGAGGCAGATATTCGCCTCAGTTATGGAGCCACCGAGGCCAAGATCCCAGACATCGTTGACTGCATCGTTGAGATCACCGAGACCGGCCGTGCACTCAAGGCCGCGGGCCTGCGAGAGATAGATCAGATCCTTCAGAGCTACACCGAATTGGTAGCCAACCCTGTTTCATATGAAGACCCGGACAAGCGCCACGCCATGCACCAGGTCCGCACCTTGTTGCAAGGTGTGCTCGAAGCTCGTGGAAAGGTCCTCGTCAAGCTGAACGTCGGAGACTCAGATCTCAACGACGTCATTGGGCTGTTGCCATCCATGAAGGCACCAACGGTGTCCAAGCTTCACGGCGATGGTGGATACGCGGTTGAGACTGTTGTGCCAAAGCGTGAGATCAACATTTTGATCCCAGCGCTCAAAGACGCTGGGGCCTCGGACATCATTGAGCTTCCCCTGGCCAAGATCGTTCACTGATGAGCGAGGCGGCAGAACGTCTCAGTGCAGCGTTCTCCACGCATCGCGGCACGGTCAGTTCCTTCGACGCCCACATTGGTGCCGGTGAAGTAGCTGACCGCGCAACTGCTCAGACCTGGTTCTTTCACTGCACGAGGATCGCAGACGGTTCACGCTCGATTGCGGAAGGAACCGATGTGGAATTTGAGGTTGCCCCCGGCCCCAATGGGCTTGAGGCAGTTGGAGTAAGACCAGTTCCGAACTAAGAGACGTCGCTAGATGACCCGGTGGCGCTGTCTGAGCCTTCCGAGCTGTCTTGGGCAAAGCTTGCCTTCAACTGAACAAACGCAAGGCGGATCTGCGCTAGAGCGTCGGCCAAAGTGGCCTCGTCCTCACCAAGACGTCCCTTCAGGACATCGATGAGCGCACCGAAGGCATCTATTGCTACTTGCGCCTCGTCAAAACGTGGGGGCTGAGCGGAGAGATGAATCGCTGCTAGTTCCCAGCACCCCATGGCGTGGTTGGCTACGACCTGAGCGGCAGGAACCTGTGCCAACTGTTCACGAACAGCAGCCATCTCTGCTGCTATCTCCTGCGCCTGAGCCTCTTGATCGGGCGACAACGTCGGATCAGACGCCACGCCAGGCGTGCTCGGGGAACTCGGTTGCTTGCTCACTGGTCGTTCTCCGCCTGGTGTCCACAAGCTCATTTTGTTTTCCTGTTCGGTCGAAGGGGTCACGTGGACCATAGCGAAGTTGCTATCGCGGTCCCTAGCCCTGTTACCCTATGACACGTAAGTATCCTGGGAAGCGGGGCTTTGCCCCCACCCGGCCACCGTTCATCTGAACTCGTTCAGGAGAACACCGTGCGTCCGGGTCGATTCGTTCACACCTACGGGTTTGCGCGGATGTCGGCTTCTCCGGCGTCCGCGTTTCGCATTTTTGGTGCAACTGCGCGGCTCGCCTCCAACCACTGTCTGCGTCAGGGAGGACCTACGCACTTGATGAAGAGCTACCGGCCATAGCACCGCCAACCAACAACGAGCCTCGTATCAACGATCGGATTCGTGCCCGAGAAGTCCGCTTGGTCGGACCGGGTGGGGAACAGATCGGGATCAAGCCGCTGCCTGAGGCGCTGAACTACGCACGAGCCATGGATCTAGACCTCGTAGAGGTCGCCGACAAGGCCAATCC
>JAGQSI010000192.1 GCA_020439605.1 Acidimicrobiales bacterium
GTTGTTGGTGGTGTCGGTTACCTGATGAACGGCCGCCGGCGGCGGTCCCTAACCGCTGTAACTGTTGTGGCTCCACATATTGTCTGGGTCCTCCCAACCGTTGTACTGCTGTGGGCCGGCGCCGGCGTCAGCGGGGCGAGTCCCTTCTCCACAAGCGCAGGAGGGCTCCGAGGATGGTTGGCGCTGCCTGGCGGTGGTGGATTCTGGCGTCTAGATCTACAAGCTGGCTCCTCTGGTTGGCTGCTCGCGTTTCTGGGAACCTGCGTGGCCGTAACTTCCTTTGTCGCCACTAGGCGCCTCATTGATGAAAACGGATTCAGATCCTGGCAAGGCGCCGCTGCGATCACTGCGCTGCTGGGGTTAGTTATGGCGGTAGCGAGTGCCGCTCCCGGGCTCCGCGACGTCTACGAGCTATTGGCGCAGACAGCTATCGGGGCGCCACTGCGCGAAAGCAGTCGATTCCTTGCCTTGTGGCTGGTGTGGGCAGCACCAACAGCGGCAATAGGTGCGAAGTCCTTGGCAGACCGCTCCAGCAGTGCACTTCCGGCCGTATTGCTGGCACTGATTGTGCTAACCAGCGTCCCATCGTGGTGGGGGATCGATGGGACGCTCGAGCCGGTTCAGTATCCAAGGTCTTGGAGCGATGTCAGATCCCGCATAGCTGAGGCGCCCGGCACCGTGGTTGCTCTGCCCTGGAGCGAGTATCCAACCATTTCCTTTGCCAACGGGCGCCAGGTATTGAACCCATTGGCTCAATATCTGGGAGGTGACGTAATCACCAGCTATGACCCACGTCTTGACCCAGCGGTGAGAAGCCAGGAACAGGTGGACCCGCGCGCCGTGGCGGTTGATGACTTGGTGGAGTCTCTGAGAACGGGTTCGGCCCCTGACTCTGGAGTCGACCCTGACTTTGGCTCGGATTTGGCCAAGATGGGTGTTAGATGGGTTGTCCTCGCACATGAGGAAAACTGGATGACCTACCGGGCAATCGAGTCCGACCCCAATCTGCAACTCGAGTTTTCCGGACCTGGAATAGACCTCTACTCCGTGAGGGACTGGATAGGACCCGGTGTTGGACCTGACGGCCAGAGCAGAACACTCGAACGGATCTGGCCGCCTGTCTACCGCACCAGCGGAGAGAAGGGCACCGTTTTGAACATGGCTGGAGCTCCGGGTTGGGTCCAAGGTTTTGTCACGCCGACCGACATCTCGCCAGATGGCCGCCTTGTCCTGCAGGGAAACAGCTCACTTCTCTGGTTCTGGCCGGCTGGCATATTGCTTGTAGCGGACCTAGCGGTATTAACCGTTGCCGTCTGGAGTCTGCGACGACGGAAAGTCGAGTTCGGAACTTTCCTTGCATTGAGTGGTGACCGCGGGTAAGTTGTGTGGAACTTGATTGCAGGTTCATCCCTGCCGCACAGGGTGGAAGGATCCCATGTTTCGCAAACTGCTCGTAGTTGCAGCACTAATCGCAGGCCTGATGGCCTTGGGTAGCGGCACCGCCAACGCCCAAGACTGTGGCTATTTCGGTTGCCCAACCACGCCACCGAAAGCCACCACCACTACTGCGCCATCTGGCACCACCCTCACCGGTGTAGCTGGCCAAGCAGTTGAGGTTGTTGGTGATTCCTGCGCACCTGGATCCACCGTTACCTTCACCTGGGATGATGGCACCGTGCTCGGTACCACCACCGCTGACGACAACGGTGAGTTCTCCACCAAGGTCACCATTCCTGCCAACGCCACACCCGGTAACCACACGATTACCGCAACCTGCGGCGACGTTGAGCAATTCATCACCGTAAACGTTCTCGGTGACAGCGTGAACAACGTTGATCAGGGCACCCTGCCCCGCACTGGCTCCTCCAACACCGGCCCACTTGTCGGCATTGGTGCAGCAGCCCTCGTGCTCGGTGCAGCGTTCCTTTACGGCGCACGTCGTCCCCGCAACGCCTGAATTACTAAAGCGGCTTAGCCGCTAACCTTCACACTCTGAAATGTGGCCCCGCTTCGGCGGGGTCACTTTCGTTTTACCCATCCAAGTTCGGGCTGGAGTCGAACGGCCCATTAGGGTTCCCTAATGCTCTCAATGATCCTTGCTAGTGGACCGTGGAAGCCCGAGTTCTGGTTGGAGAAGGCGGGTGCATCGGCCCCCTGGGTCATCGTGGCGATCATCTTCGCTGAATCTGGCCTCTTCTTCGGATTCTTCTTGCCGGGAGACTCGCTGCTGTTCATGGCAGGATTCCTGACCTCTAGCGGTGCCAAAGAGTTCGTGGCCCCCGGGGCAGCGGGTGAAGCTCTCGCACCGGTCGTGGAGGGCATGCCACACATAGCGGTTCTGCTTCCACTCCTATTTATCGCAGCAGTTGCTGGCGATCAGGTTGGCTATCTATTCGGTCGCAAGGTTGGCCCAGCCCTGTTCACTCGAGAAGATTCCCGCTTCTTCAAGCAGAGCCATGTCGCCAAGGCTCATTCGTTCCTCGAGAAGCATGGGCCTAAGACCATCTTCTTGGCTCGCTTTGTGCCGATTGTCCGCACGTTCGCTCCAATCGTGGCAGGCGTGGGCGAGATGAAGTACCGCACATTCATCACCTACAACCTCATTGGTGGGTTTGTTTGGGCCGTCGGCATTACCACCCTCGGACATTTCCTTGGCAACGTCGCATTCGTCCGTGACAACATCGAATACGCCATCATCGTGATAGTTCTGCTGTCGTTGACGCCAGTCTTCTTTGAGCTCTACCAAGCCCGTAAGCATGCCAAGGCTGCGCATGCCGACTCAGCTACGACTACCTCCTAGGAGACGGTCACACATCTCTCAGGTCTTTGCCCTGTTGTGCGGGTCGCAGAGCCGCTGAAGATTATCGAGCACTGTCTCTCCTCCCTGTGAGTATGGCTCAATGTGGTCATATTCAAGGAAGTCGGTTGAGTGGCACCCGAGATGCTGGCATTCCTCGTGCCGGCCATCTATAACCCGCTTCTGGCGCCGTGTAGGGCTCCGGCGCCTTGGGCTGGCATCGATGGGGTAACGCTCGTTGTCATGCAGCAGGAGCGAAATGAAGGCCTCTGGGAGGAGCTTGGTTACAGCTCCGTCCGAAAGGGGTGTGCCATCAGGTAAGGAATTGCCGGTCTCGTTGACGTGAATTACCACCTCAGCGTTCATGGCAGATCCGCCATCAGTGGCGATCTTGACGAGAGAATCTGCTCTCTGGTTGGCCAAAGACGCGCCCGCGGGCGCGTGTGAACGGGTGGTGACCACCTCTATAGCGGCGCAAACCTGGGCCGCGTCCTCCGGAATTAGCCGTGCTGTAATAACAACCATTCCATCGGGGTCGGTACGCCATTTGAGGCTTCGGGCCTTCATCTGGCGTGCCCTTATCTGCTCTTCGTCCTCATTTCGTTGTGACCACGCTGCTATGGCTGCGCCAAGTTGACCAGATGGCGTCTTCGCAGCGATATCCACCAGTGCTTCGACATTTTCCTTGCTGAGGCTTGCTACAAGGATTCTGGCCTTGGCGTAGGAGATATCTCCGCGTGCCATGGCCTGATCCAGCAGTGGGTACGCACGCATAGCTTTGGCTACCCGCACTTGGCATCGGGCCGTGGAGATCTCAATCTCGCATTGGTCTGCCAACCACGCTGCGCAGGAGAGAAAGCCAGATTGTCCCCAGATCCCTCGAATGTCGAACTCCCCAACTAGAACCAGCAACTCGTAAGTGCCAATGGAGAGTCTGCTGTTTAGGTCAACTATCTCGGCTTCTATCCGCTCGTCTGGATGGGCCTCGAGGTAGCGCCGGTCGCGTGGCCGTGCCGACCCGAACAAAATTTCCTCGCGCAACTCGTCTTCTAGTGTTTTCGTGGTCATTACAACTCCCTTGCTTTGGCGAACATTTGTTCGCCAAAGCGTAAACAGGGGGTATGACACTTTGGCCACGAAGATCGGTGATTACCTGTAGCCGTTAGGTTCTGGCGGCGGCTTTACGGCGGCTTTACGGCGG
>JAGQSI010000193.1 GCA_020439605.1 Acidimicrobiales bacterium
TTCGCTCGACCCCCAGGGCAGGCGGGCATTGTTCGAAACCCCGGTTTCGGCTGCTCGAGACACCGTGCGCTCGGGCAAACCTCGCGAAGGTAAAGACGCCCTGTATTCAACCGGGGCTCGCCAATCCGGCACGGTTGTAGTGACTTGTGATTCTTGCGAGGCCCGATCACGAATCAACATCAGTGAACTCGGTCTGCGTTGGCTCACTGGCACCGTATGGATTCCAGGCAAGCACTCTGGACATTGGATGCGCTGTCCCAGTTGTGCCAAGCGGACCTGGTGTTCAATCGGCTGGCAGGAATAGTCGTCGCACATTTCGCCACACGCGGCGCTGCGGGCTGACAAGCTGACGTCATGCATCGACTCGCTGGAAGCGACGCTGGTTTTCTCTTTATCGAGACGTTGGCACAGACGTCGGTCTGTGTGGACCTCGTTGAGCTAGCGGAACCTGCACCAGGGGTAGCTCCACTGAGTGTGCACTCGTTGTACAAGTGGTTCGAGGAGCACCTTGCGGTGCTGGAACCGTTGCGGTGGCGGCTGGAACAGGTCCCATTACAGATCCACCACCCCCTTTGGATCGAGGATCCTGATTTTGATCTCAGCTATCACATCAGAGAGCACACGTTGCCAAGCCCGGGTGGACGCGATGAGATCGAGGCTTTCCATGCGGCCCGCATGCCGGAGGTGCTCGACCTTCGTCACCCACTTTGGCGGGTAACGCTCGTCAATGGCCTCGACAACGGGCACCGCCAGGCCCTTCTCTTTCAGATCCATCACTCGCTCGCAGACGGCGCCGTGATCCTCCATACATTCACCAAGCTGTTTCACCCATTACCGCAAGGTGTTGACCCAACTACCCGAGCACCAGCGGGCCAGCCCCCTCGACGTTCCAAGATTTTCACTCAGGCCCTCAAGGATCAGGCACGGGCATGGAAAGACATTCCCGCGATGTATCGCGAAACCAAACAACGCTTCGCTGCAGCCGATGCCAGACGCGAGGAAGGTCACGTTCCAGTACCGAAATCGATGGGCGACGCTCCCGCTACGGTCCTGAACAGGCCGGGCCCCATACGGCGCACCTGCGCTCACACCACAGTCCCGATAGAGGACCTACAACAAGTGCGCTCAAACGTCGGCTGCACCCTCAACGATGTGGCGCTGGCCATGGTTGGAGGAGGTCTGCGCCGCTACTTGGGCGAGCGGGACCAGTTGCCCACCAAGAGCCTCGTGGCCAATGTGCCGGTGTCAGGTGATCCACCCGGTACACAGCCCAGATCCTGGGGGAATCGATTCGCCAACTTCTTCGTCTTCTTGGCCACCGACATTGAAGACCCGTGTGAACGGCTCTCGGCCATAGCGGCCGGCACAGCTGAGGCCAAAGTGCTTCTTGAGACCCAGGGGCACTTCACGCTCACAGAATGGTTGGAGCGAATTCCACCGTTCATTGGTGCGCGTGCAGCTCGTTGGATGATCGACCGCAACGCCAAGGACACCGAAAAGTCTGGCTACAACGTGTTGATCTCCAACGTTCGCTTCATGGACGATGACCTAGCGATCTGTGAGATACCGGTCGAGGCAATCCATCTGACCGGCCCGATCGGTGACGACGCTGGACTGAACATCACCGTCGTTGGCTACAAGGGGACGCTCCATATAACCATCGACGCGAGTCCAGTTGCGGTTGACGATCCCCGCTCACTGATAGAAGACATCGCCCAATCCCTGCAGGAACTTCTGGCATGCACCGCCTGAACGGGGAAGATTCAGGCTTCTTGGCCATGGAGGGCCCGCTGCAGGCCATGAACACCATGGCTGTTGCGATCCTCAAGAACCCGGCTGGTGGTTCTACGTCGATAACGCTGGATGATCTGCGTGCCCACATCGCCTCTCGTCTGGATCAGCTTCCTTCGTTTCGTTGGCGGATTGTTCCAACTCCTTTCGGTCTTCATCATCCGCTGTGTGTAAGAGACCCGCAGTTCGATCTCGATTTCCACCTTCGTGAGATCACCTTGGAGGAGGACGAAACTCTTGACGAGCGCTTCGCCCTTCTCGCAGAGAAACATCTTGATAGGCGCCACCCACTGTGGCAGGCCACCTTGATCCACATTCCAACGGACGGCTCCCAGGCCATCGTGATCAAGTACCACCACGCGCTCGCAGACGGGGTCGGCGCCAGGACCATCTTCGAACGGGTATTCAGCGACGCCGAGCGCCAAGCCATTCCCGACGAGGCTCTCCCGTGGACACCGGAGCAAATTCCATCTGCACCGATGCTGATCGTGATGGCGCTGCTAGCCCACCTTCGCTCCCTACTCCAACTTCCGTCTTTGGCCATCCGCACTGCGCTTGGAGCAAAGAAGGTCAAGGCCCGCCAAGACGCGGCCAAAGTCGAGGTCCCGAAGTTCTCAGGCGCCGCTCCAAACACGGTGATCAATCGGGCCTTCTCACCCCGACGGTCCTATGCCCGAGCAGAACTTCCCCTCGATGAGCTACGCAGGGTGAAGGATCTCGCTGGCACAACGCTCAATGACGTAATCCTCGCTGTGATTGGCGGAGCCGCTATTCGCTATCTAGAGGATTACGGCGAGGTGCCCGATCTGCCGCTGCTCGCCAGTGTCCCAGTTTCCTACGAACCAGCAGACGCCCCACTGCGCCAGGCCGGAAACAAGTTCTGGAGCTTCACAACTACCCTGGCCACCAACGTCGCCGATCCTGCTGGTCGGTTGCGCCACATCAGCGCAGTAACCGCAGAGGCCAAAGCCCAACTCGATCTACTCGGCCCCGAACTCCTACCGGCATGGCTTGACCATGTACCGCCGCTCATTTCGGGACCGGGCGCTCGCGCAATGGTCACCCGTTTGGCCGAGTTGGGTCCAAACGATCTGGTGGACGCCAACATTCTCGTGTCGAACATCCGCGGGCCGTCTCAACCGTGGCAGGTTCTCGGCGCTGATGTGGTGGATCTCTACATAGATGGCCCTCCGAGCAACGGTGTGGGCTGGAACGTGATGTTGTGGTCCTACGCAGATCGCATTCTCATCGGTGTTCTCGCATTCAGGGACTCGTTAGAGGATCCGACGGCATTGAGCAGCCATATTGAGGCCTCCTTTAGAGAACTGGTCTCTGCTGTTGAGCACTCGTCAGCTCAACCGAGCGGGACCGCCTGAGCCACCTAGTCCCACGGGGGATTCACATGGACCTGACACTCGCTGCTGTTCCTGGCTATTTCGCCACCATGGGCGCCGAGTACGTGTATCTGAAGAAGCAGGCCGAGACCCGTGAACCCACCGCCGGGGACTACGAGCGCCAGGACACGCTCGCCAGTCTCGCAATGGGAGTGGGCAGCATTCTGGCACCGCTCACGATCACCAAACTCGCCAACCAGTTCACCCCGGGCAAAGGGCGTTACGCCAAGGCCCTCATCATCGGAACAGTCGGAGCCGCTGTGGTGGCAACGGTTGCAGATCGCGTAGTTGCAAAGGAACGATCCGAGGCGATCCGAGGTTGCGCCGAAACCCAGCCAACGAACCCTCCAACCAATCGGGCGCCGAGTCGACGGGTCCAGCGCTCACTGGCCAAGCGGATTGCATCATCTGCCGGGGTTGTCGCGGTTTCTGGGGCCGTACTTGCCGCCAGCACCGCCTGGGCCAGCAGAACCGCAGCCAATCGACTCTTTGACTCCCACCAACGAGACCTCGGCGATGGCCCCCTGGCAACTCTCGGAGCAGTGCTGGGTTGGGATTTCATCTACTACTGGAACCATCGGCTCATGCACGAGACGAGGTGGCTCTGGGCCATACATGTGGTGCACCACAGCTCTGAGCACTACAACCTCTCGACCGCGCTCCGCCAGCCGGTGCTCGATGTGTTTGGCATGTTCGTGCCTTACGGCCTGCTCTCGTTGGCCGGGTTTCGTCCCGAGTCAATCGAAACTGCCAGGGGAGTAAATCTCCTCTACCAGTACTGGATCCACACCGAGACAA
>JAGQSI010000194.1 GCA_020439605.1 Acidimicrobiales bacterium
CACAGTGTCGACGCGTTAAACGATCCACTCAAGCTCGCGACAGTGATCGCTCGGCCGGTGCACGACGGCGAGTACGTGTTCGCCACACTCAAGTTCGCGGAAGTCACGACCCGACCAGCACCCACCAACGACGACACATCAAACTTCATCAACGTCCGGCGAATATAAGAAGTCCCATACGCCTTACCAAGCTTCAACTCGGTAGCTGTCGATTGTGGCGTATTCACAATATTCGACTGAACATAAGTATCCATCGCCCCCGATGCGCCCGTGTTCTGCGAGAACGACAACACCGGATCAATCGTCACCGGAAACACCCGCTCCGGGGCTGCGAGCCACACCGGATCAACACTCACCCGAACCGTCGCCTCAGTCCCTTCCTGGGACACCAGCGACGTACGAACCTCAACCTCGTCCTCCACCAGACCCGCGTCCCAAGCAACCCCAGACCCATACGAACCAACAACGGTGCCATCAACAGCAACAAACTCCACCCCAACGCTGCCGTTGCGGGCCACCAAACCTGCCGGCACCGTCAAAACCTGTTCAAACGATGCCCGCTGCGGAGCCCCGTCCGGCACCACCACCGAAGTCTCGAACCCGTTCGGCAGCAAGCCCACCACCAGGTCCGAGTCCCCGTCGATGGCGTCGGGGAACGTGACCGTCTCGCCCGATGCATCGACCCGTCCCTGGGCCGCCTCGGCCCCCGGTTGGGCCAACGACACGATCCCCGCCTCGGTACCGGCCGACACCACCGCCTCGGCGTCCGCGGCGGCCGCCACGTTCGATCCTTCCGGCAGCGCCTTGGCTTGGAAGCCGCCACCCTTCACCGCCACCAGGTCGGTATCGAAATCCTGCCAGCGGCCCGCACGGTCACGGAACCGCACCGGACGAGACGACAACTCCAACGTCGAGGTGCCATCAGGATTCTCCCACACCCGCTCAGTCGCCGAGGTCTTCTTGACATCTTCGCCCGAGCGCCCCTCCTCGTACCCACGGACACCAGGAGCGACCCATCCCTCGGGCTGCTCGGTGCCCGGCGTCGGCCCTTCGACGCCTACGGGCACCGGTGTCGCCGACGGGATCGACACCCTCGAACTCAACCCAGCCAACCTCGACGGGTCGGCCTTGCGACCGGCCTTCACATCCAGCGTCGGTGCCTCAGCCGACACCTCCAACTGTACCTGCTTCGGCGCTTCAGCCGAGGCCGCCGGCATGAGGGCGAGGTCGCTCGCCACCACCCCAACAACCACCAATAACGAGACAACGCCTACGCGTGCACGACGACCAAACATCCGGATTCCCAACCTCTCAGCTCCACCCGAGCCGGTCCCGCCGGATCAGACAATCTATGACGTTAAGAAAGTAGCAGACCGTAGAAGTTGGATCTAGCGCTCACCCACGCCTGCCAGGCTTCTATTCGTCCTCGGCTCACTCTGTGAACTGTTGCGGAAACACATACCCAAACCCGAACGCCGACAGGGAAATCGACTTCGTTTACGTACCCACTGCTGTACAAGTCTTACACGGAATACCGATCTGCGCAGGACCAAGCGACCACTGTTACGTCGGCGGTCGAATCACGTACTAACCACGCCAAACTCCAACAGCCGGCATGGACAGGCCCCAGACGTAAAGAACCAATACCCACCTGCCGCGTCAACTTCGAAGACCCCAACTATCAGCAGCCTTCGGCGAACCCGGCGAATTCGTCCTTGGTCATCAGGTGGGCGGCTACTTGGTTGGCCACCACAGAGGCTGCCCCTTCAGGCAGCGAATGACGCAGTGCTTTCAGGTCATCTTGATTGAGCCGTGGCGACGCGATTGGGTGTTCAATCAACAGATCCAGGTTGGAGCGAATCAACAACACGTCTGCTGGCGCGGTTGCCAGTCGAAACACGATGGCCGCACCAGTGAAGTCGCCTTGGCTGCCGGGCAGAGCGTCAAGTGCGCGTTGGAGGTCGCCACCCAGATCCACCGGCGCACCCGCGGCCTGTTTAGAAAGCCTGTTGAGGGCGTCGTGATCAAGGCCAGGGGCACCATCCACGCGGGCAATCTCTTTACCTTGGGGCGGGACCTTCACCTCACCCTTCAACAAGCTGATCATCAACACGTGATCGGCGGCACAAGGGTTGTTGATGATCCGGCTTGGATGCACGAACCCATCCGATGATGGCGGGAACAGAACCTGTCGGCCCTCAATCACGAGGCGGGTCCCCACAGTGTCACCAACCTGGATGTAACGATCATCGCCGTTGACCGCCATCAGAACCGGGCCGTCAAGTGCCGCTAGGTCTGCTGATGAGCGAACCTGATCGAGTAGCTCACGCACTGCCGAAGCAGGGATCGGCTGCACCAGACGATCCGCTCGACGCTCCACCACCAACGGTGTGGCTGCAAGAACAACAACCAAACCAACCGCAGTCACAGCTTGCAGCGGAAAATACTGTTTGGACCGCTCACCTAGCGCCCGTGCAGCCAACCAGCCGAAGATCAGAAGCTGAAAAAACGACAAGGCAAAGGCCCAGTGATAGAAGTTGAGCCTGCCCTGCTCGGGAGAGTCAGGGATGTTGGCCCCAGTTAGCACTCCGGCCGCAGCCATGACTGCCAGCATTGCGGTGGCAGCAAGGAACCTGCGATCTTTGCGCTGCCACCAAGCCCCCGCTGCAACCAGTGCTGCAACACCGAGCAACACAACAGCGGAAATCACCTGGCTTCGAGGCTGAGTGAGGTCCCAGCCAGTTGGCTGTGAACGACCAAGGAACGGCCTCGGCCCCAACACCTGCGATACCTGGGCAATAGCCGAGGAATAGCCGAGATCAACACGTGAAGAGTCCCGACCGTAGGTGGACAACGCGCTGAGGTTGCCAGGATCGTGAGTGATCTGCTCATAGATGACTGGCCCCCACAAAACAAGCCCAACCCCTATCGCCACTAGCAGCCATAAGCTCACCTCCTTGCGCGTGAGAGGTTCTGGGCGCCACAGCACTAGAGCCACCCCCACAACACCTGCAGCGAGAACAACCGCAGACGCAGGCCCCACAGACAGATGCTGTTGAGCAGCGAAAGTCCACCACGCCACCGTTAGTGGCAAAGCTCGCACGTCTCCAGCGAGCAGCCCCCACACCCCCACCGCTGCTGCGAGAAGAGCGAAACGCCCGAAGTTGGAACTGATTGGATCCACTAGCCCACCCGCGCCGGCACTGAAGCCGGCCAGCGCCGCGAGCACGCCAGCACCGAGGCCCAGGCGAGGCCCTCCCACGCGAAACACCAAGAATGCGATGCTCAACAGAGCCGCTGAATTCAACGCCGCGGTGGAGAGCAAGGTCCCGGTTACCGGGCCAAGCAACCGAGTTCCTGGTGAAAGCACCACGAAGCCAAGCGGTCCCGGATGGGCCACATTGCGGGCCTTTTCGCCGTAGGAACCGCTAGTTGAGGGCTGGCCAATCAACGGGTTGCGCTCGGTACCCACCTCACGGGCACGCAGTTCGATCAGCGCATCGTCACCTTGAGGTTCCCAGCGACCGTGATTGACAAAAGCCGCGATGAACCCAACCATCAAGATCGCAAGACCCAATGCGGCAGCGATCGATCGACCTCTGGAATCGAGGTCGCGGAGCCGGTGAGGTTTCAGTCCGCCGCCTCGCTCAAGGATTCTGCGAGCGCCGGATGCACAAACAGGCTCTCGGCGAGGTCCACAACCTTGAGACCGGCAGTAACAGCAACGGCGATCACAGAGATGAGTTCCGCAGCGTGGGATCCAACAATGGAACCACCGAGAACTACTCCGGTTGCAGGATCTGAGACGATCTTCACGAAACCGCGGGGATCGTCGTTGATGAGCGCCTTGGCAGACGCCGAGAACGGAACCTTGGTAACACGCACCTTGCGACCAACCGCAAAAGCATCGGCTTCGGCGAGACCAACATCGGCGATCTC
>JAGQSI010000195.1 GCA_020439605.1 Acidimicrobiales bacterium
CGACCAGGTCATCGATCTGGTCTTCGGTCAGGTTGAAATTGGGCATGCCGCGGCTCTCGGGAGTGGGTGAGTCCCCCGCGTGCATTGCCTTTTCCGCCGGAGGATTACGAAGCCACGCCTCGAGATCTTCACGGTTCAGGCACTGCTCAATGCCTTCTTCGGTGGATGCCCAGTTAACTCCGAGAGCTTTGCATTCCTCGGTGGGCAGGCGGAGGTCGAACATCGCTCCAGCAAAGGTTGTGCGGGTAGCGAACTTGGTGAGGTTGGGAGCGTTACCGGAGACCTGGTTGATGGTGTCCGAGTACTCGTAGAGCTTGGACTCGTCACTCGGGTCTGTCATGCCAGTGATCTTGTGGCAGGTGGTGCACTGACTGGCGAACTGCTCAAAGCCGCTTGCTGCACGATCCTCGGTCGGGGCCTCGAACGGCTTGATCTGTTGTTCTGCCCATGCCTGGAAGTCTTCTTCACTCAGTGCGATGACCTTGATACGCATCTCCGCATGGGAAAGGCCACAGAACTCGGTGCACTGACCTATGAACTCACCGGGCTCATCCGCGTGGATGATCAATGGGTGAACACGCCCGGGCACAGCGTCACGTTTTCCGTTGAGCGCCGGTGCCCACCATGAGTGGATGACGTCATTGGACTTGATACGTAGACCGATCTCACGGTCTGCTGGGATGACCAGGTCATTGGCGGTGATGATCTCGTCGGCTTCTCCGTCGCCATCGACATCGAACGAGTAGCGATACTCCCACCACCACTGCTGTCCAATTACCTCGACTTTGAGCGCACCTTGTTCTGGCTTGCGTGCGAGATCGAAGACACCAGCAACGTTGAAGAACGCCACGATGGCCAAGATTGCTGCGGGCAGGATGGTCCAGCCGATCTCAAGCTTGAAGTTTCCGTGCAGCTGCTCGGGGAACTCGTCGTAGTCTGCGTCGTCTTTTGCCCGGAAACGAACAGCCACGTAGACAGCTGCAGCCATTACCAGCACAAAGACAATGCCCGAAATGACGAAGATCGGGACGACGAGCGTGTTGTGAATGGTCTCTGCTTCGGAACCCTTTGGATTCAGCGAGGTCTGGGGAGTGTCCCCGTCGAGAGACATTGCGCATCCGCTCAGAACCAGAGCGAGAGTGACACCGAGCCCTACGAACAGCGGTGATCGGCGGCGAAGCCGGGACATGTGATCTCCTCGAGCATCCATTAGTCAACCACCACTACTACTGGGATTGACTGGCTGTATTGGGGAGCGAGGCCTTCTTCGTGGCCTCCCTCGTGGCCGCGGGGGCCAGCGATCGCAGCGATGACTCCACCGGCGAGAATCGCGAATCCACCGATGAGCAGAATTGCAACGATGGCGGACTGTGACACCTTAGGTCGAGCAATGATCGCGAATCCGAGGATCAAGATGATCGTTGGGACGAGACCAAAGACGATGTAGCCGCTTACCTTCGGCAGAGCGAGCATGATCCGAGAAATGGCGAGCGCCATGCCGCCAATTCCGAGCAGTGCAAGTACTGGGATCTCGATCGGTCCGAGGAAACGATCACGGATGGACTGATTTACCTCGGCGTCGCCGGTGGCACGATCTGCCCAGGCCCGCGCTGCCCATTCGACCAAGGTGGCTACCAGACCAACAGCGCCGATCACTACGAGCGTTTCGCCAACTGCGAGGCCAAGTACCAGAGCGGCTGCTGAGAATGCGCCGATGATCGGCCAGTAGTTGACCGTGTCCACAACAGGAACCTCGGGCACGGTCTCAAGACCGATGGCCTGCGCTCCTGCTTCTGGGTCTGCATCTCGCAATGAGGCGATGAAGATCCCCAGGAACAAGCTGACGAAGGACAACCCGACGAGGATCGTAAAGCCAACATGGTCTCCCACGTAGCCCTTGTATCCAAGGGTGAGGGGGCCAAGTAGCGAGTCTGGGCGATCGAGTCGCTCCCCGCTGGTGGCCATGGCGTAGAGGATCGCCGAGATGAACCCGACGCCTGCTAGGCCGAAAAGGAATTTGGAACCGGACTTGAACATGTGCGCCCTACTTCGTAACGAAGATCGCGAACCAAATCACCGCGAAGACGGCGATATTGGCGTACCAGAACAAGGCGGCCGCGATCAGACCTTCTCGATCACGTCCGCTGTACTCGCCACCCAATGTGCGGAACGTCATGACGGCGGCGTAGGCCATGGCTCCAACCAGAAATGCGATATATGCACCAGTGATGGTGAAGATGAGTAAACCAGCAACGGTGGAAACCGTCAGGCCCATCTGTGTGTAGAGGAAAGAGATTGCGTTGATGACAGCCAGGCCGAACATCATGGTGAGACCTAGTGCCAGATAGGCACCTTGGCGGTCGTTCTTTCCTACTGCGTCAACGGCCCACCACATGGTGACAGCCGAGATCAACAACGTGGCCATGGCCATGTTGCCAGGCGTGAGCGGGATTGTGGCGCCCTCGGGCAACCATGTCCCTCCATCAGCAAGGGCTGATGCACGCTCGGCGAGATAGAGACCGATCAGGCCGGTGAATGCCATGACAACGCCAGCAGCAGTCAAAGCGGTACCCACCAGCAGGACCCGGGGCCTAGCCGGAGCCGCTGCGGGCGGCAGTGCGAGGGCTGCATCAGTAGCCATCACTTCTCCTCACGCGAGTCGAGAAGTGGCTCGGGCGAAGTAACCAGAGCCAACTCGTTGTCGAAATTGCCTACGGATGGAGGCGAACTAGTCATCCATTCAAGAGTCTGACCGGTTCCCCACGGGTCGGCTGGAACCGGATCTCCTGAACGCTTGAACAACGGCAGAAGCGAAACTGCTGCGAGTGCCAGACCGAGCCCGGTGATCACTAGACCAACCAGAGCCAAGGCGTTCATTGAGCTCATGCCACCAGTTGGATCTGGAGTCAGTTCGTTACCGGAGCCAGCTAGGCCAGAGACCAGGTTTGGAACAACTGAAGCAATTGTTCCGACCAGCAAAATTGCTGGTGCCATGAGAGCGAGCTTGGCGTTGGCCTGACGACGGCCGATCTTCGATGCCCACCAGGTCACTCCTCCGAGTGCGCCGATGATGGCAGCGAGGATCACGGCGTGAGCGACACCTAGGAAGTAGATGCTGTCTCCAGCGGTTCCTTCACCCGGAGCCTCAACTACGTCCGGGAGGCTGCCAAGGGCGCCGGCGATGGTGGCTATCAACAAGACGATGTAGGCGCTGAGCGCATATGCAATTGCTGGGTTGGCCTTGAGGCGCCCGCCACGGGCGAGATCTCCGGTGAGAGCGCCAATGGCCAACACTGGGACAACTGCCAGGAGCGAAAGAACCACCATCAGCACCGAGTCAACGGCTCTTGCGGTGGGAATTGCCAAGAAGGCGCCGAACGAAACAATTCCGAACCAGGTAATGGCTGACTGGGCGAACCAGCGAGCCTTGGTACGAGAGTTGACACTCGATGCAACCACATCTGCCACGAAACCGAGAACGGGGATGGCAACCACGTAGATCTGTGGGTTGCGGAACAGCCATCCGATAGCCGGGTACAGGGCGCTTGTGGTTCCAATCGAGGTGCCGGCATGGCTGTGGTCTACGTACATGAGCACGATGAACCCGACCAGGACCGGCAAGGTGATGATCCACATGATTGTGGCCACCGCTACCGACCAGCTGTAGAGCGGGGTGCGATCCAGGGTCATGCCCGGAGCCCGCAACGCCAAGACCGTTGTGGCCAATGACACCGAGGCGATCAGCAAGGACACGATCACGAGTCCCATTGCGGTGATCCACAGGTTCACACCGTTGGCGCTGGTGCCAAAGGGACCGCCATCTGCGATGTAGGAGGCAATGACCAGGATCGATCCGAGGAACCAACCCCAGAACGAGGCTGCTGCTGCTCTCGGGAACGCAATGCTTGGCGCACCCACCTGAAGCGGCACG
>JAGQSI010000196.1 GCA_020439605.1 Acidimicrobiales bacterium
GGATGACTTCAGCGTTGGAACCTTCGGAACCGGGGGTGAGCTTGACCGTCTCGCCCTCGGCCACCGCCAGCCCGCCTTCTGGCATGGATCCGGCTCGAACCTTGGGGCCGGGCAGGTCGATCATCACGCCGATCGGACGCCCGAGTGACGCCTCCACACGACGTACACGGCGGAACTTCTCGATGGCCTCGTCGAGGGTGCCGTGAGCGAGCCCAATTCGGGCCACGTCCATCCCGGCTTCAGCGAGGTCCTTGATCATTGCCTCAGAATCTGAAGCGGGGCCGATAGTGGCGATGATCTTCGTTCGACGAGCCATGGCTCTAGTTTCGCAGGCCGGAGCACTCCAACCGCGACGAGTTGGGCGAAATGGCCAAATTGCCTAGTTGGTCAGGGTTCGAGGCGGCCCTGGTCCTAGAACAAGCCGAGCTGCAGACCGCTGCCGTTATCGGTGAGCGGGATCCACTGCTCGCCGCCACGAGGGCCCAGAATCCGGACCTCGATGCGTTCAGGTGGGATCGCACGGGCTCGGCCACGATCGTCTCGAAGCCCGACCGAGCCGTCGCGTTCTCGGCGAAGAACCACGCCCTCACGGGGGCGAGGCCGGCGATCCGATGTGGTGATAGCGAAGTAGCGCACGATCTGGCCGATCTCGAGGCCGAGTTCGACAAGGCCGTCGTCGATAGGGGAGGTGCGCTTTGCCATCGTGATTCGGCTAGTTGTCGTTGGCCGAGGCCGCTGTGGTGCTGTTCAACGCTGCGACGATTCTGGCCTGGATGGCGCGCATGCGGCTCAGCCAGCCGTCCGTGTCGGCGGCGCGGTACTTGTAGTAGTCGGCAACTTCGGGGTGGGGGAGGATGAGGAACTGTTCGCTGCGCAGCCCGGCGATGGTGGCTGCGGCCACATCTTCGGGTTCGATCAAACCCTGCGCCACGACTGCCTCCACAGCGGTGTGGCCCATTGCTTGGGCGAGCAGGTCCGTGCGCACACCCTGGGGGCACAGGCACGAGACCTTGATGCCCTGGTCCCCATAGGTGATGGACAGCCACTCGGCCACCGCAACTGCGGCGTGCTTCGTAACCGAATAGGGCATGTCGGCAATCTGGCCGAGCAGGCCCGCAGCCGAGGCGGTTGAGAGCAGGTAGCCCTCGCCTCGCTCAAGCATGGAGGGCAGAGCAGCTTCGGCGGCGTAGACGTGGGCCATGACGTTGACGCCCATGACCCGATCCCAGGTCTGTGCGTCCGCCTCGAGGCCCATTCCGCTACCGATTCCGGCATTCGAGACGAATAGGTCGATCGGACCCAACCGGCCCTCCACGTCATCAACCAGGGCGACAACCGACGCCCGGTCCGACACGTCGACGGCGTAACCCGTTGCCCTCTCACCGAGTTGGGCCACAGCGAGGTCCACGTCGTTCTGGTCAAGGTCCACAATGGCAACTGCTCTGGCGTCCTCGGCAAGGAAAGCCTCGGCAATGGCGAACCCAATTCCTCGTGCCCCGCCAGTAACGACCGCAATGCGGTCCTTCAATTCCATCACCGAAGCCTAGATCGCCGGTCAAGGCGACGGTGGCCCGACCGCCTGTATCTGGCTGCCCGCTTCGGCATCTCCCTTCGGCGTCCTTATCCGACCTTCCTGGGGAGGATTACTTCGTATAGCAACAGCAATCCTCCCCAGTCCCGTTGACTGCATGCGGATCAAGCACGACGGGTCAGAACCCTTGACCCCAGTCGGCGCACCCGGGCGCACTCGGATGAGCCAGATGGGTAGCACCCCTTCACAAACGAGACGGATGCGGCCACTATTGACCCACGGCATTGACCCACGGCATTGACTCATGGACTGATGAAGCCGGGCAGAAGGTGGCGGATCGCGCTGAACACAGCGCCAGCAGGGATCTAACGGTGTTCCGTGCATTGCGGAATGCCAAACGAGGGCGATGATGGCTGATTTCGCGAGGCTTATGGCTCATGCCAGTGGCCAATACGGGTTGGTAACCCGCGCCCAAGCGTTGGAGCTTGGGATTTCAGAGAGCGCAATAGTTGCTCGGTTGAACTCGAGACAGTGGAGCAGGGTCAGCTCAGGTGTCTACCTAGTGGGAGCTGTGGCACCGAGTTGGAATCAGCGTGCGATGGCTGCATGCTTGGCGGCCGGTCCTGGAGCTCTGCTGAGTCACCGGTCGGCGGCCACATTGTGGGGGCTTGAACGTTTCGGTGGCATGCCCCATGTCCTCGTACCACATGGCCGGCGCATCAATCTCGTGAAGGTCAGGGTCCATCGGTCTCGTCTGATCGAAGATGTGGACCGGGCTTCCCATCAAGGTATTGCGGTGACTTCGCTGCAACGGACATTGGTCGACCTCTCCGAATCGCAATCGTCTAATGAGATCGAGCGTTGGGTTGATGCGGGAATGCGTGACCATTCGCTGAAAATTGAGGATCTCGTTGAGGCCTGCTCCAGGCTGACACGGCCTGGCCGAGAAGTTCCCCTCAAGTTGATGGCTGCCATAGCCAAACGTACCGGTGACTACGACCCCGGACGCAGCGACCTGGAGTCCCGGGCGATGCGAGCAATTAACGATGACGGGTTGCCTCTCCCGATTGCCCAGTATCCACTTGTCCGCCCCTTTACAGAGAAGGATGCCTTTATCGATCTCGCGTATCCAGAGCACAAACTCGCCATAGAACTTGACGGCTGGGAAACCCACGGCTTGAGAGACGCATTCGACAGGGATCGCTACCGGGCCAATGAACTAGTGATGCTTGGATGGCGGGTCATCCGGTTCACACGGACGATGTCTAACCGCGTACTCTGCGCAACCATTCGTGTTCTCCTAGGTCTTTGAGTGCGAGCAATCGGGTCAATGGAACTTGTGGGGCTTATGGGGAGTTTCGCTGCTATATATAGGGGTAATCCTCCCCAGGTGGCTCGTGAGCCTCGATGATTTTGCGTCCAGGACCCGTCGCTACTCGGCGCAGTAGGCCAGGGCTCTGGCGAAAGGGGGACCGGGGCCGTCGGGCCCGCCGGACGTGCCCTCAGATGGAGGCAACAACTTCCATGGTGTCGGCGAGAACCTGGCGCCGGTCGCCTCCCCATGGCAGTGGCATCAGGACCGGCACATCCACACCGGCGTTGATGAAGGAGCGCACAGCAGAGGTGACGGTGTCGGCGTTACCCACGATGTCGATGGCGTCGCACATCTTGTCGGACACTGCTGCTAGTGCGCCCTCGCGGTCTCCGGCTTGGTGACGCTCACGAATCTCGTCCACCTCGTCGCCAAAGCCGGCCCGTCGGAAGTTGTTGGCATAGGAGTCCACGACGGCGTAGGAGAAGAGGTCCCGGCGGGCTTTGTCCAGGGCCGCCTCACGGTCCCCGACACCGGCGTGGATGTAGGCATAGATCTCGGCGTTGCCACCGGAACGAACCTGCTCGATGGACCATGCCACGTGCGAAGCAGGTAGATAGTTGAGTAGCACCCCATCGGCGACCTCGCCGGCGAGACGCAACATGGCCGGGTTGAGTGCACCGATCACGATCTTGGGCCGGCGTGCGCCGGGGCCTTCGCCGAGTCGCATGCCCAAGCGAAAGCCTTTGACCCGGTAGAAGTCTCCGGCGAAGTCCACTTTCTCCCCGGACAGGCACGCACGCATCAGAGCTACGTACTCTCGGACCTGGGCCAAAGGTCGATCGCCATAGGTCTCGCCGTGCCAGCGGTTCACTACCACCGGTGACGAAATCCCGACGCCGATGATGATGTCGGAGTCCGGGTGAAGCGCCTGAAGGGTGGCGGCGCCCATGGCTGTGTCCGGCGGCACAGGTATCTGACGCGCCAGGACCCCGGTGCGGACACCGGACCCCGGCGCGCCGGCCCCTTCGCCTGCGAGCAGGCAGAGCGCTTCGGGACCGGTGGTCACGGCGGTCCAGAACGAC
>JAGQSI010000197.1 GCA_020439605.1 Acidimicrobiales bacterium
TTGAACGCCGCTCTCACCGCTACCTCGGTCTTGCCGAAGCCGACGTCTCCACAAACGAGACGGTCCATCGGGACCTCGGATTCCATATCCGACTTGACCTCTTCGATGGCCTTGAGCTGATCGGGGGTCTCCCGATATGGGAAAGCGTCCTCTAGCTCACGTTGCCACGGGGTGTCTTCAGGAAAGCTATGTCCAGGCGCATGTAGACGCTTCTGGTAGAGCACCACCAACTCCTGAGCAACAGCTTGGACCTCGCTCTTTACCCGGGCCTTGGTTCTGGTCCAGTCCCCTCCACCGAGCTTTGACAACGCTGGCGAGTCCCCGCCGGTGTAGTGACGAACCGCGTCTATCTGGTCCGACGGGACATAGAGCTTGTCGTCACCCTTGTACTCGAGGAGCAGGTAGTCACGCTCAACCCCGCCGATCGCACGTTTCACCATGCCGCTGTAGCGACCCACACCGTGCTGATAGTGAACCACGTAGTCGCCGGCTTTGAGACCGTCAAAGAACCCGGCGGTCTCACGTTTGCGAGGTCTCGGAGCACGGTGAGCGCGGCGGCGCCCTGTCACATCGGGCTCGGCGAGTACAGCAAGCTTTGAGTGCGTCAGTATGAAGCCTCGTTCAAGAGCTCCCACCTGAACGTCGAGTGACAGGCCACGCTCTCGCAGTAAGTCCCCGAGGCGCAACGCGCTGCCTTCACCATCAGCGGCCACCACCACCCGATAGCCATCATCGAGCAACTGGCGCAGTTGGTTTGTGAGGCCATCGCCGTCCCCAACAATCGGGTTCCAGCCGGTGGCAGCAACCGTTGCCACATCAGGGCCGTCGGGGGTGACAGTCATTGTCCAGACGGGAAGCTGAGTCTGTTGGAACAGTTCAACAAACTGTGCATGCAATGGCGGGAAGACTCGCCCCTCCCCCACCTCCCACGTCTTGGCCAGGGTTTTGGCAAGATCTGCCTCCTCAGCCAGAAGGTCCGCTGCTCGGTCACGCAGCCTCCTCGGCTCCACCAGAATCACCTGGGATCCTTCGGGCAACAGATCCACGATGGTGCGGTGGTCATCGGTGAGCCACGGCAGCCAGCTCTCCATCCCATCGAACAACTGGCCTTCGCTGAGGCGCTCCCACTGCTCGCGACCCCACGGCTCTGAAGCCACCAAGGACCCCGCACGCTGCCTCACGTCCTCGGTGGGCAACAGTTCCCGGCAGGAGAAGATCTGGACCCTGTCGAGATCCTCCGTAGATCGCTGATCCGACACCGAGAACGAGGTGAGCCGATCCACCTCGTCACCCCAGAGATCGATACGAACTGGGCCTTCCGCAGTGGATCCGAAGATGTCCACGATCGACCCGCGCACCGCAAACTCGCCCCGGTGCTCAACCTGACCTTCACGGCGATACCCGTTGGTGGCCAACCAATGGATCAGCTCGGCCTGATCACGACGCTCACCGGGTGCGACCACCAATGGCTTGGCCTCGTCGACGTGGGGGCTCACATGCTGGATGAGGGCCCGTACAGGGGCAACCACAACTGCGGGCTTCTCTGCACCTTCGCCACGTAGGCGCCAGATGGTGCGCATTCGCCGGCCCATGGTCTCCACACCGGGACTCACCCGCTCAAAAGGCAGCGTCTCCCAAGCCGGGAAGAGCTCTGCAGCGTCGGGACCCATAAGGGTTGTGAGGTCACCCACGAGGCGCTCGGCTTCGGCCGTGGTTGGCACCGCCACCAGGATCGGCCTGCGTGAACCAACAGTGCTCAGCGCTGCAAGAGTGATGGGCCTAGCCGGTTCTGGGACCGCTAGAACCGCGGCTTTACGGCCCAACACCTGCACGAGCGCCGGCTCTTCACGAAGGGCGATTGGTAGATCGGTTAGCGACACGGATTCCTCAGAACTTCGGCGCTAGACGCGCACGGGCGCCCACCGATTCGGGGACCGGGGGCGTTACGGGGTGTGGGAGTTGCGGATGTGCGGGATTCGCAGGTGCCTACCGTATCCACCTCTGCGCCGATCCCCCACCTCGTGTTGGTCGGCCCGGGCGTCCGAGCCCATTACGAGCCGGAGTCCACCGCCGCGACCAACGCCATCGCCATAGCCCGAGTCCTTCGCCCACGTCCCTCGCCCGAGTCCATAACTTGGTCACCAATAGCCCCGCAGCGGCACACGATCGACCAACTTCGCCCAAGTCCACCGCCGCGACCAACTCCATCGCCCGAGCCCGCAACCTGGTCCTCGATCTCCGGGAATCGGCGGGCTCGATCCGCAAAGGAGCCGATACAACCCGTTAGCGCCAGATACGTAGCACCTCACCCTCATCTCGCTTCGGGCATGTAGGTTGCCAAGTGCCTTCCCCGCATGTCACTCGACACGAGGATGCACTATGGATCACGGAAAGATCCGCGCCCTTGCGGGCGCTCAATACGGCCTGGTCACCAGACAACAAGCACTTGAGCTTGGGGCATCAGACAAGAAGATCCGCAGGCTCATTTCATCTGGTCAATGGGATCGAACGTCCTCAGGGATATACGTAGTTGGGGCTGAAGGGCCCAGCTGGGAACGTAGAGCGATGACGGCCCTGCTCTTGTGCGGTCCAGACGCAATGTTGAGCGGGTTCAGCGCAGCACGAGCGTGGGGCCTGATTTCGAACAACAGGCAGATCGAGATTTTGGTCAACGGACAACGTCGTGTGCGTGTCCCTGGCGCCAAGATCAAGAGAAGCTCTGTGGTTGAGCCGAGCGATCAGGCCAAGACTAGAGGGCTTCGGGTGACCAGCCTTTCACGGACCCTGATCGAACTCTCGCCAAGGAGGACACCCGACGAGATCGGCGAGCTCCTTGACACCGCAATCCGTGAGTACCGGCTGAATACTGCTCGAGTGGAGAAGCGGACCAAGGAACTGATTCTCCCTGGGCGTTCCTCGACAGCATCGCTGCTCACGGCTCTGGCTGAGCGAGGTCCCGGTTATGACGCAGGCCGATCTACCTTCGAGTCACGGATCCTGAACGCTCTATCAAAGGCGGAAGTGCCTCCGCCCGTGCGCCAACACCCAGTTCGGCGCCTTGATGGGGAAATGGCATTCCTAGACATCGCCTACCCTGACGAAAAGGTGTCGGTCGAAGCCGACAGCTGGAAGTTCCATAGCAGCAAGGCGTCTTTCGATGCCGATCGAATCCGCCACAACGAACTCGTTCTCCTCGGTTGGGACGTCCTTCACGTGACGTGGGTGATGTCCGATACTCAAATAGTGAGAACCATCGCGCACGCGATTGGTTGGTCGGGCCTCTGAGGGAACCGCTGGCCATCCCGCCGAACGCGGCTGCCGACGTAATACGGCAAGCGCTGGCATGCCCAGCCGGGTGAAGAGCGGAGTGAAGAGTCGAGCGAAGGACACCAAGATGGTCCCCAAGGTGGTCACCAATAGCCCCGCAGCGGCACACAATCGACCAACTTGCCCGAGGAAGAGCGCTGCAAGGCGGAACGGGAGGAGCGCTGCAAGGGGCTGCGAAGGGCCCAAGGTGGTCACCAATAGCCCCGCATGGGCACACGATCGACCAACTTGCCCGAGGAAGAGCGCTGCGAGGGGCTGCAAGGGAGGAGCGCTGCGAGGGGCTGCGAGGGAGGAGCGCTGCGAGGGGGAAACGCTATGAACGCTGGTTGTAGCGGCCTTGGGCTGCTTCGGCGCCTTCGGTGAGGATCATCTCGACTGCGTCTGCCGCTTCGGCCATCGCCACGTCTAGCTCGCAGCGTTCGGCCTTCCCGGCACGACGCAGTACGTGATCCACGCCTTCTTGGCGCCCCGGAGGTTTGCCGATACCAACCCGTACCCGCACGAAGTCGTCGGTACCTAGGTGAGCCTTGATGGACTTGAGTCCATTGTTGCCAGCGAGTCCGCCGCCAATTTTCAGTTTGAGTTTGCCGGG
>JAGQSI010000198.1 GCA_020439605.1 Acidimicrobiales bacterium
TTGGTAGGTATCTCAACCTGAGGTGCCCGTGTGGCTCCGGAGCCGAGTTTGAACAACGCTTGTTGACCAACTCCACCAGCAACTCCAACTACAGCAGCAGCTAGGTTCAACGCCTCCAACTCGTCTGGCTCCAAGCCCGGATCTCTAAGGACGTAGTCCTTCTCACGTATCCGATACCCAGCCACGGGAGGATAGGAGCCTGCAATTGTCTCGACGATCAGGGGAACTCCCATCGTTCGAAGCTCGTCCTTGTCCCTCTCGAACGCTCGACGGAATGAGGCGTCGTCTTCTGGATAACCGGGCACCTTGGAACGCAGTTCGTCCACACCCAGCGCTCTACCTGCGCCCAAGAGTGTGCTCATCAGGGTCAACAGACGCTCAAGCTTGACTGAACTCATACTGCTCCATCCACCATTTGGGCCCCGAGTACTCCCGCTGCACCCGCTGAAGCAAAGAACAAGGGATCTTCCGAGGTTGTTCGCCCCATTGTGGTGACCCGTATTCCGTGTGAAGCCAGCACCTGTCCAACGTCGCCCGGCTCCACGCGATGCCAGCGGTGACGTGACCCATGGGGCTCTACCGTTGGAGCCAGCGCAACATCTACCTCGGAACGAACTGCGTCCAACACGGTGAGACTGTGGTGACTGATACCGCGGTGGCGATCTCGCTGATCCCCATTGGAACAACGCAGACACGCGACGGGACGGCCATTTAGCCATGCCGCACCATCAAGTGCTGGCGCCACTTCGAGACCGGTGAAGCCGAGCCTTGTTCCAGTTCCTGCAATTCCGGGGCCCATCGCTACCACGCAGATCTCTGCTCCAAGCCTGTGGCGCGCAAGAGTCAGTGCAGATGGAACGTTCAACGCTTCGAGATCCCCACCGAAAGCATGGCCGGTAGTGACGGTGGAGTGAATCAGATCTTTCTCCAACAAGGAAGCGATCATGTCGCTCATTGCGAGAGGTAGAGCCGCTCCGTCTGTCATGACATATGCGACACGGGTGCCTGGGCGCTGCGCATCTATCATCGCTGCGATCGCTGGCACCTGGCTGTGCACCCCACCAACGATTACCGGCATTCCTTCTAGGTCGTTGTTGACCTCGCCATCCTCCTCGGCTGCACCAGTATCTGCCTGCAGACTCGTGTAACGCATCTTCATCAAATGGCCGGGGCCAGCTTGCGACCATGGCCCACGAGTCAGGTTCCAATGAACAACATGCCATCCTCCGCTGCCGAGGCCGAGCTCAACAGCGGTTGTGTTGATGACAACCTTGTCGCCAACTTCCACTGGGCCGGTGAGTTGCGTCAGTGAATAGGCCCGAGATCCATCTGACAGACGAAATTTGCGGTAGCCCTCGCGCCCACCTAGGTCCTCGGTTACTTCGCTCTCTCGATATGACGTCATTTGTTATAGGGACTCAATCAGTTTCTCGACGCGATCGTCGTATGCCTTAAAAGGGTCCTTGCACAGGACCGTGCGTTGAGCCTGATCGTTGAGCTTCAGGTGAACCCAGTCCACCGTATAGTCCCGTTTGCGTTCTTTGGCTCGACGTATGAATTCGCCCCGCAATCTCGCACGAGTGGTTTGTGGAGCTTCTTCGGTTGCTTGGTCGATCTCTGCGTCATCACACACCCGCTCGGCCAGACCATGCGACTGCAAGCGGTAGAACAAGCCACGATCACGATTGATGTCGTGATACTGGAGATCCACCAGAGCCACCTTGGGATCTGACAGAGACAGGCCGTGACGTTCTCGATATCTGTCGATCAGGTGATATTTCATCACCCAGTCAGCTTGGCGATCCAAGCTGAGCGGATCGCGTTCGATGGTTGTCACGGCGTGTTCCCACGCGTCCAATGCCATCTTCTCCTCGGGGCTCAGCCCACGGGTTTCCGCGTAACGGATGGCCCGTTGGAGGTACTCGCTCTGTATGTCCAGAGCGGATACCTCACGTCCATTTGCCAGACGGACCCGGCGCTTGCATGTGATGTCGTGGCTGATTTCACGAATGGCACGAATCGGGTTCTCCAATGTCATGTCTCGCAGAATGACGTTGGGTTCCTCAAGCATTCTCAACAACAGCGAAGTAGCTCCAACCTTGAGAAACGTGGCGTGCTCGCTCATATTCGAATCGCCGACGATTACATGGAGACGTCGATATCGCTCAGCGTCCGCATGGGGCTCGTCTCTTGTGTTGATGATCGGGCGGCTACGGGTGGTGGCAGACGAAACGCCTTCCCAAATATGTTCGGCGCGCTGGCTCAGCGAGAACATGGCCCCTCGTGCAGTCTGAAGGACCTTGCCCGCTCCCGCATAGATCTGACGACTCACCAGAAACGGAATGAGAACCTCTGCATAATGGCCAAAGTCGTCATGGCGACTAGTCAGATAGTTCTCGTGGCAACCATAGGAGTTGCCCGCAGAATCTGTGTTGTTCTTGAACAGATAGATAGTCCCTCTAACACCTTCGTCCGCCAGACTCGCCTCAGCGCTAGCAACGAGTTGTTCGAGAATTCTCTCCCCCGCCTTGTCGTGCACAACAAGTTGGCGAACCGAATCACATTCGGGGGTTGCGTACTCGGGATGGCTACCTACATCTAGATACAGTCGGGCCCCGTTTGCCAGAAACACATTTGAGCTTCGACCCCAGGTGACAACTCTGCGAAAGAGGTATCTGGCTACCTCATCTGGGCTGAGCCGTCTTTGTCCCCGCGACGTACACGTAACCCCGTACTCATTTTCGATCCCGAAAATTCGACGGTCCATGCATTCACCGTACCGTGGTGGTCAGCGCGGTTGGGGTCAGTCGTTCCAATGGAGTCAATCAGAGAAGCATGCGGAAGTAATCGCAGCTTGAAGCTCATCGGAACGGTGTTCCTTGTCGATCTGATCGAACGACTCTCCCACCGCGCTGAACTTCTCCCTGAAGTCGGAGATGAGATCTCTCGCATCTTGAACGAAGGTTCGTGAGGTTGGGTCCAGTTTCTCCAGGTCCGCCGCAGCGGAGCTCGACGCCTCTTCGAACTTGGAGAATTCATCCCGCAGGGCCTGAACCAGATCTGAGCCGCCTTCAACCTGTGGTTTGCCAAGGTCATCAATACTGGCAATGAGCATGGCGGTTTGGCTCTTGGCGTCATTGAACAGCTTTGCTATCGAGCGCTTCCCGGCCAAAGGGCCTGCGCGAAGTTCTGTGCTGAGTTGATCTGTAGAAGTGTTGATGGCACTAAGCCAGGAATCGAAGGCGCTACAGAACCCGTTTGCCCATTCTTTGGCAGGGATAGTCCCCGCTTCGGTGGTTGTGGTTGTGGCCGCTTCGGTGGTTGTGGTCGCAACTGTGGTTGAGGTTGGCGATGGCGAGCTCGAGTCCGACGAAGAATCACCACATCCAGATACGACCAGTATCGCCGCAACCAATAGTGCGATAACACGCATCATGGCTTGGCCTCTAGTCCTTCCAACAACGCTCCAACCTCGCCATCGTCTAGACGTCTGAAACATCGGCGAGGCGCGCTTCGTTCCAATATCGCTACTTCTAGATCTGCAGGGGTCAACTCGCGCTCGGAGCCGGCTAGAGCCTGAACTGCAGCGCCAAGTGTGGCACCGAGGCCGCACCTCTCACCCACAAGGTTCGAGAACCGCTCTGCAACTGCCTCGGCATCTCCACCCAGAACTGAGAAGGCGTGCTGATCAACCACAGTTCCGTCGTAGAGCAGGTGGAAGAGTTGGTCGTCATCTGGGCTGGTGCCTACCTCAGCTACGAGGATCTCGACTTCGAGCGGCTTCATTTCATGGGTGAATACCTGCCCGAGGATCTGTGCGTACTGGTTGGCCAGCGAACGGGCGTCCACGTCTTCTCTGCTGAATGAAAAGCCTTTGAGGTCTGCA
>JAGQSI010000019.1 GCA_020439605.1 Acidimicrobiales bacterium
GACCGCCCACGGCACCGTTTCTGGATCTCCTGGGCCGTTTGAGAGAAACACACCGTGAGGATTGAGGCTCATCACCTCCTCTGCTGTTGTTCTTGCCGGCACAACCTCTACGGTCCCGAGCCCACCAAGATGGCGAAGGATCGTGGTCTTGATGCCAAAGTCATAGGCAACAATGCGCAGCGGACCCTCGCCGACGCTGTATCGCTCAGGAGTGGTTACCTGACTCACCAGGTCTACCCCTGCGGTTCCTGGCTCGGCGCGCGCTGCTTCGAGAAGCGAAGCCTCATCAACCTTGGTTCCATTGGGGGCCTCACCTACGATCCCGAAAGCGCCGGGCATCGCCCCGCTGTCTCTGATGTGGCGGGTGAGGCGGCGGGTGTCTATTCCACCGATACCCGCGATCGCGTGACGTACAAGCCAGCCGTCTAGATCCTCATCAGCACGCCAGTTTGATCTACGGCGAGCAAGATCTCGGACAATCACACCACGACAGTGCGGGCGCTTGGCCTCGTTATCGGTTGGATTGACCCCGTAGTTACCGATATGGGGATAGGTGAAGGTGATGATCTGACCGGCGTAGGAGGGATCGGAAAGAACCTCTTGGTATCCAGAGAGCACGGTGTTGAACACAACCTCGCCGGTGGCGATGCCCCCATCGGCAACGGCGCCGAGTGCTTCACCCTCGAACACGGTTCCGTCGCTGAGCACGAGTAGAGCTTCTCTAACGCTCACTTGGCTGTCCCCCTATTGGAACTCTGGGCAAAAAGAAAGCCCCCGTTTGGGGGCCCCAGCGCAACAGTGGATTGTGTCATCGCGATCTCCTGTCCGTGTGAGCCTCACTGGACCCACTTCACGGTCAGACGTGGAGGTTACCACCGCAAGGCGAGGTGCTCCACACTGCAACCTCCGCCAAACCAGGAGCTAGCGCTGTACGGTCTTGGTATGGCCCTACCTACTCCCTCCGCAGATACCACTGCTCTAGTCACCGGCGCCTCCTCAGGCATTGGTGTGGAACTTGCCCGTCAGCTCGCCGCACGCGGCCATGGGGTAACGCTGGTGGCGCGCAGGGCCGACAAGTTGGAGGAGTTGGCAACCGAGCTTCGTTCTGTGGGTGTGCGAGCCGAGGTGATTGGCGCTGATCTATCCGATCGCTCTCAACGCGCCGAGCTACCAGAGCGCGTTGGTGAGCTCGACCTGAACGTTTCGATTCTCGCGAACAATGCAGGACTGTCCACCTTTGGGTCTGTGGCCTCGGCGGATCCTGACGCAGAAATGAACATGGTCGAGGTAAACGTCACGGCGTTGGTGGATCTCACCACCCGGTTCCTCCCCGCAATGGTTCAACGTGGTTCAGGAGCAATCCTCAACGTTGCATCAACCGCTTCCTTCCAGCCTCTGCCGGGCCAGGCCGGATACGCAGCAACCAAGGCCTTCGTCCTGTCGTACACAAGATCGCTCGGTGGCGAGCTTCGTGGAACCGGCGTGAGTGCCACAGCTCTATGTCCCGGCCCGGTACACACCGGTTTCGCTGATGCCGCAGGGATCTCAGCTGATGAGGCCGAAGGGTCCCTGCCCAGCTTCATGTGGGAGACGGCGCAGGCCGTAGCCAAGTGCGGCTTGGACGCACTGGAGAAGGGACACCCGGTGGCCATCCCCGGCCCGGCCAACCGCGTAGCAGCAATGGCCGCGCACCTGACGCCCAAACAGCTCTTGGTACCAATTCTCGCGAGCCGTCACCCTGGCCTGAAGCGTGACTGATCGTTCACAGCACCGAGGCGGAGCCACTGAGCTCACCGCTGGGCTTCACCACTAATCACTACCGGTTCACCGAACAACAACGTGTGGCGTACCTTGCCACGCAGTTCGCGACCTTCGTAGGGAGTGTTGGTGGAGCGGCTGGCCATATCTGATCCACGCACCGTCCATCGGTATTCAGGATCGAATACCGCGATGTTGGCCGGCTCCCCCGTTGCTATTGGGCGACCATGTTGGTCTCCGATACCCACCACCGCTGCTGGACGCCACGACAAAGCGGCGATGATCTGTTCGATCGGCAGTTGCAGCTCCGTGAGACACAACGCCAGTGCAGTCTCAAGGCCCAACATCCCCGGAGGCGCTTGGTCAAAGGGCAGTTCCTTTGTCTCGGCGGCATGAGGAGCATGATCTGTGGCAATGATCCCAATCGCACCATCCGCCAAGCCTGCCTTGACCGCGGCTACATCTTCAGCGGTACGCAGCGGCGGGTTCACCTTGAACACCGGGTCATAGCTGGCACACTGCGCGTGGGTGAGCGTGAAGTGATGTGTTGTGGCCTCGGCGGTAACGGCCAGGCCCGCAGCGATTGCTTCACGAATCATCGCAACCGAACGCGCCGTGCTCATGTGTTGGAAGTGAACACGGGCACCGGTGAGACGAGCCAGTGCGATATCGCGCATCACCATGAGCTCTTCGGCTTCGGCTGGCTGTCCGGCGATACCAAGACGAGCGGACCACTCCCCTTCGTGCATGTGTCCGCCACCACAAAGTGCGTCGTCCTCACAATGCTGAGCGAGCACAACACCCAGACCTACCGAGTACTCCATCGCACGACGCATCAAGGCGTTGTCCTGCACACCGGCACCATCGTCGGTGAACAAGCGCACGCCAAGCGCGGCCATCTCAGCCATCGGGGCCAACTGCTCCCCGGCTCGATCAACCGTGATTGCTCCAGACACATGAACGTCACAAGGAGCAACCCGGCCAAGTTCTTGAACCTGTCTCACTACCGCAGCCGAATCGATAGCTGGCGTTGTGTTGGGCATTGCCACGATCGCGCTGTAGCCGCCCAGCGCTGCGCCGCGGGCTCCCGTCTCAACCGTTTCTGCTTCTTCTTTGCCCGGCTCGCGCAGATGGGAGTGGATATCTACGAAGCCGGGAGAGACGATGCAGCCAGCAGCGTCAAGTGTGCGATCTGCACTGAGATCTTCCCCAACTGCGGCGATCCGGCCATCGACAACTACTACATCTGCATCTCGTTGACCGGTTGAGTCAACGATGTGACCGCCCTTGATAACTACAGAGTGGGTGTTGGTCACTTCATTTCTCCTGATCGCTGGTTTCGGAAGCATTGGTCAAGGTGCCTGCAGGCGACGGCAGTTCAGCGCCGGAACCAAGCAGTAGGTAGAGAACCGCCATACGCACGGACACCCCGTTGCGTACCTGATCCAAGATGACCGAGCGTGGCAGGTCAGCTACCTCTGCTGAGATCTCTACCCCTCGGTTCATGGGACCTGGGTGCATGACGAGCGCGTCATCTTTCAGCAGTTCCACTCTCTGGTTGGTGAGACCATAGGTGGCCGTGTATTCACGAAGCGATGGCACCAGTGCCTCGGTCATTCGTTCGCGCTGCATACGAAGCAAGTACATGACATCGACGCTTGGAACAACTGCGTCCAGGTCATGGCTCACAGTGACCGGCCATCCATCGAGGTTTGGCGGCAACAAGGTGGGCGGAGCAACCAGCACAACCTCTGCGCCCATAGCGGTGAATGCGGTGACATCTGAGCGAGCAACTCGGCTGTGTTTGATATCGCCGACAATTGCTATGCGCCTGCCTTCCAACCCTCCGAGATGTTCACGGATCGTGTAGCAGTCGAGTAGGGCCTGGGTGGGGTGTTGATGCCAACCATCGCCGGCGTTGACCACCGACGCATCCACCCACTGAGCGATTCTGTGCGGGGCACCCGCAGAGGAGTGACGCACAACTATCGCATCTATACCCATGGCCTCGATCGTCTTGGCTGTGTCTCTCAGGGACTCGCCCTTCTTGACCGAGGACGAACTGACCGAGAAGTTCATGGTGTCTGCGGAGAGACGTTTGGCAGCCGTCTCAAAAGAGAGACGAGTTCTGGTTGAGTCTTCATAGAACAACCAAGCAATTGTCTTGCCTCGAAGTGCAGGCACTTTTGGGATCTGGCGTTGAGAGACCTCGACAAAAGAATCCGTGAGACGCATCACTGTCTCGATTCCTTCTCGTCCGCCGAGATCATCGATGTCTAGGAGGTGACGTGACGTGGCGCTCATCGGACCATCTCACCGAGGTCTACGCCGTCATCGGTCACGTCCACCACTTCGTCTCGCCGGGTCGGCAGATTTTTACCGACATAATCCGGCCGGATCGGCAACTCGCGGTGGCCCCGATCAACCATTACCGCCAACTGCACAGCACGTGGGCGCCCGTAATCGCTCAGGGCGTTGAGAGCCGCACGAATAGTTCTGCCGGTAAAGAGCACATCATCACACAACACCACCGTCTGGCCGTCGAGAGACCAGGGAATATCGGTTACCGCTTCAGGCAGCACTGGCCTCAAGCCGATGTCGTCACGATAGAAGGCTACGTCGAGGGTCCCAACCGGGAGTTCTTCTCGGGGTTCGATACCCACTAGAGCCTTGGCGAGCGAGTGCGAAAGTGCGACTCCACCGGTTTGAAGACCGATCAGAATCAGTCCATCGAGACCATGGTTGGCCTCGATTATCTCGTGGGCCATTCTCCACACTGCACGTTGGATGTCCTCGCCATCCATTACCCGGGTACGGGGCGCGAAAACGCCCCCGTATGGGGGCGCTTGGCGTCTCTCACGTTCGGCCATTTTGGGCCTCTCCTTCTGTCCGTACGAGCCTCACTGGACCCGCTTGACGGTCAGATCTCGAAACTATCAGCTTCTGCTAGGCGTCGCGTCAGGCGAGCGCGCTATCTGAGTTTCTTGGCTATTGCCGAGAGCATCCCGTTGACGAAGGTGCCCGAATCGTCAGTCGAATAGCGCTTGGCGAGCTCTACCGCCTCGGAGATGCATGCTCCAACCGGTACATCGGTGTGACCCAGTTCGAACGCCGACATCCGCAGCAGTGCGCGATCCAACGCAGGCATGCGCTCAAGGGGCCAACGATGAGAGCACGAGGAGATCAATTCGTCGAGATCTTCAAGGTGGTCACTTACACCGACCACCAGAAATCTGGCGAACTCCACCGGGGCGAGCGCGACATCATCAAGAACTGCGGCTAGCGGCAGAAGGGATTTCTGTTCGGCTTCATAAAGGAGGCTGAGAGCTCGTTCACGAGCCTCACGGCGAGTGCCGATCCCATCGAAACCCGAGGTTTTCGGTTCCGGCTGGGGCTCTTCTAGTTCCTCTATGGCTTCGACCACATCGCCGTCGTCGAGTTGCAGTTCTGGAGGAAGCAGAGTTGGGTCTATCGGATCTGGCACAGCGAGAGCCCTAGGCCCGTGTGATGTACTCGCCGGTGCGAGTATCCACACGCAGCTTGTCGCCGATGTTTACGAACAGCGGCACCTGAATGACCTTGCCGGTCTCAAGCGTGGCCGGCTTACGTGCACCAGAGACACGATCTCCTTGGATTCCGGGCTCTGTTTCGGCCACGGTGAGCTCAACTGCCGCAGGAAGATCCACGCCCACGATCTCGTCGCCATACATCTGCAAGATGGCGCTGTCTGACTCACGCAGATAGCTAGCGGCATCGCCTAGCGCTACGGGAGACACATTTAGTTGCTCGTAGCTCTCTGCGTCCATGAACACATAGTCCGTACCGTCGTTGTAGAGGTACTGCATGTCTCGCTTGTCGATCTTGGCCTGCTCAACCTTTTCGCCGGCACGGAAGGTCTTGTCGAGCTGGGACCCGGTCCTGACGTTGCGAAGCGTGGTGCGAACAAAGGCGCCGCCCTTACCGGGCTTTACATGTTGAAACTCGACTACCTGATAGAGCCCTTCGGGAAGGTTGAGGCTCATTCCGTTCTTGAGGTCGTTAGTCGTGATTGCCATTGCGTTTCTCCGGCATTAGTTGGTGTGTTCAGACACCGATGGTCTTTGGGGCGAGCGTGATTGGGCGGCAACCGTCCGAGGTGACGACGACCGTGTCTTCGATGCGAACACCACCGTGAGCGGGGAGGTAAACACCCGGCTCAACCGTGATGACGCAGCGCTCGACAAGCGTAGCAGTGGAGCTCTGCGCAACCCGTGGGTCTTCATGGATGTCAAGGCCTACGCCGTGACCTGTGCCATGGAGAAATGCCTCTCCCCAACCGGCTTCGACGATGATGTCACGGCACACTGTGTCCACGTCCTTGCAAGCCACTTCGCTCGCAACTGCCTCCACACCTGCAGCCTGCGAGCGAGCCACTACGTCCCACATCTTTTGTTGGGTATCCGAGATGTCTCCAACTGCGATCGTTCGAGTCATGTCGGAGTGGTAGCCATCTACGAGTGCACCGAAATCAATGACTACCAGGTCTCCACCTGTGATGGTGCGGGTTCCGGGGTGGTGGTGAGGAAGAGCACCGTTGGGGCCCGATGCCACGATGGTCTCGAAACTGAGATCATCCGCGCCGAGTGATCGCATCGCTGCGTTGAGCTCCAGAGCAAACTCTGTTTCGGTTGGTCGATCATTGAGTCTGTGTCTGACCTGGGCCAGCGCCGAATCAGCAATGGCTGCCGCCGCTTCCAGACGAGCCAGCTCTCCATCGTCTTTGATCAGGCGTAGCTCACCAACGAGTCCCTTGGTGGAGACCAGCTCCAGATCCGGAAACCACTTGTCATCGTAGGTTTGGACTGCGGACCACGTAACCGATTCGGCTTCTAGACCCAACCGGGTTGCCCCAGAGGCTTCCACAGCAGCGACGACGATGTCCTTCTGGTTGAGCGATGACACCTCGATAGTGGCGTTCACACCAGCGGCTTTGAGTTCAGCCTCTGATTGTTGGCCGTATCTGCCATCGGTCACAAAGGTAAGGCCGTCCGGGCTTACCAATAGAAGAGCAGCAGAGCCCGTGAAGCCACTCAGATAACGAATGCTGGTGAGGTGGGTGACCAACAGTGCAGGAATCTGGGCTTGTTCCATGGCTTGCCTGAGACGATCCACCCGTCCAGCAACGTCCATTGGGGCCAAGGTTGAGAGGTCCATCAGGTCACTCCAAGCTCTTTTGCTGCTGCTTCTATGGCCATCCGGTAGCCATCGCCACCATGACCAGCAATGGTCAGGGTAGCCACTGGCTCCACCACCGAAACGTGACGCCAAGGCTCACGAGATTTGGGATCGGAGAGATGCAGTTCTATGACCGGCCCGTCGAAGGCCGCTAGCGCATCGTGTAGCGACCATGCGTAGTGGGTCAATGCGCCCGGGTTGATGATGATTGCCGCACAGCGCCGTCGAGCCGTATGGATGGCATCGATGATGACGCCCTCATGATTCGATTGAAGGTGCTCAAGGTCCAGCCCAAGATCTTCGGCTGCCGCTGCTGCAGTCGCCACATGGTCAGCGAGAGTTTCCGGTCCGTAGATCTTCGGCTCGCGCTCTCCGAGCAGGTTCAGGTTTGGCCCCGAGAGCAACAACACCACTGGATTATCGACATGCGCGCTCACAGGAGCCCTTCCATTGATTGGCGAAGCAGATCGGTATCGGTGATACGAACCGGTTCCACCCCGTTGAGGCCGTCGAGCACGAATGTGACACCGTCTATGGCCTTCTTGTCCCTGTTGAACAGCGCAATCAACTGTTCTGGATCAGAGCCCGGCGGAATGACCATCGGCAGGTCGTAGCCAGCCACAACCGAGCGGTGTTCCTGCACCCTTGTGGCACTGATGCGCCCAAGGTTGTGGGCAAGTTCTGCTGCGTAGATGAGCCCGATGGCGACTGCTTCACCATGTCGAAGGTCATAGCCTCCAGCGGTTTCCAACGCGTGGCCAAGTGTGTGGCCATAGTTGAGAATTGCTCTGCGTCCGCCTTCGCGCTCGTCGGATGCGACAACTTCGGCCTTGCATGCCACACAGGCGGCCACGGCCTCGTCGAGAGATAGATCTGCCAGATCCGCCACACCGAGAAACGCGTACTTGGCCATTTCTCCGAGCCCGTTGCGGTATTCACGTGCAGGAAGGGTTGAAAGAACCTCGGTGTCACACAGCACTGCTGAAGGTTGCCAGAAGGACCCGACCAGGTTCTTGCCTTCTGGCAGGTTCACTCCGGTCTTGCCACCTATGGCGGCATCTATTTGGCCGAGAAGTGTGGTTGCCACATGTACAACAGGGATTCCACGGTGGTACACAGCCGCGGCAAAGCCGGCGGTATCGGTCACCACTCCCCCTCCCACGCCTACTACACAGTCTCCACGGGTCAGTCCCCACTGGGCCCATTGCCGGCATAGATCCTCAACAGTTGAGAGATCCTTACCGGATTCGCCATCGGGCATCGTGAAGACACGATGATCTACGCCCGGATCCACCTCGACCGGAATTGAGCTCTGCGTAACCACTGCAACCCGTCTGACACCGCTGGGCAGAACCTCGCCGAGACGATGACGGGCCCCGGCCCCAACCAGGACGGGATAGGAGCGGTCCTCAAGGGCAACACTGAGTTCGATCATCGGGGTGCCACCGAATGGTTCACGACCTCTGGCGCCACTAGCTCAGCGTTCACCAATGCCTCAACCACTTGCCGCGCCAGGCGCCATTTCGGACTTTCACCTGATTCGTGTGCTGGACGAACTTCGACAATCACGTCAGCAACCTCTCTGTACCAAGGGTCTCTGGCCTCATACATCTGAGCCAGAATCTCCTTTGGGTCTACATCACCAGACAGCAGCGGGCGATGCGGTTTCGGTTTTGCACGCGAACCCAAGAAGTTGGGATCACCGTGAAGGTAGGCCACCGCAACATCGTCACGTTGAAGGCGAAGTCGGTTACGACCCGTGACTACCACCCCTCCTCCGGCCCCGATGACCACAGGGGAACCCGACTCCAACAGGTCATCTAGAACGTCGGCTTCTGCTTCTCGGAACTCGAGCTCGCCAAGTTCTTCGAACCAACTGGCCACTGTGCGTCCGAAGCGCTGCTCCAGCTCCTCGTCCCCGTCCACAAAGCGTGACCCCAACAAGGCAGCAACCTTGCGACCAACGGTTGTCTTGCCAGAGCCCATGAGCCCCACGAGAACAACATGTGGAACCTTCTGGGTTTCAGGCACCGACAGGACCGCCAGCAATCGCATCCTTCGAAGCTCGGGCGTTTCGCACAAACTCGTTCAGCGAGTCTCCACCAAACTTTCGAGCGGACTCGTTGGCGAGTACCAGTGCCACCATGTGTTCAAGCACCACTCCTAGTGCAGGTACGGCGGTCACGTCTGTGCGTTCCTTGAACGACACGCCCGGTTCTTTGGTAGCAGTGTCCACCGTGGCGAGGGTTGGACGGTTGAGTGTGGCCAACGGCTTCATTGCTGCTCGAACCACTACTGGTTCGCCGGTGGAGATACCACCTTCTAGCCCGCCTGAGAGGTTGGAGTTGCGTTCGTACCCATTGGCATCTGTCCATGTGATCGGATCATGGGCACTACTTCCGCGCCGACCCGCTACTTCAAATCCGTCGCCGATCTCCACGCCTTTTACCGCCTGAATACTCATTGCGGCCTGTGCCAGAGCCGCATCGAGCTTGCGATCCCAGTGGACATGGCTTCCGAGTCCTATCGGTACGCCGTAGGCAATCGCCTCGACTATTCCACCGAGTGAATCTCCGTCCTTTGACGCAGCTTTGATCTCAGCGATCATTTCCTCGGCGCCTTGTTCATCCAGGCAGCGAACCTCATTGGCGTCCACCAACGAAAGGTCCTTTGGTCCAGGGCGCTGGGCAGATTCTGAGCTAGCAGACCCCATCTGGATCACATGGGAAACGATGTCAACGCCAATTTGGGCCAGTAGGAGTTTGGCCAAGGTTCCCGCTGCAACTCGTGCCGCAGTTTCTCGGGCGGATGCTCGCTCCAACACGTCACGGGCATCTGTGAAGCCATACTTCTGCATTCCAGCGAGGTCTGCATGGCCGGGTCGAACCTGGCTGAGCGGCATCTGGGTTGGACCATCTTCAGCGCGTGGAGACATTTCGCGCTGCCATTTTTCCGGGTTGCGATCCCATTCTGTGTTGGCGATCTCAATGGCGACTGGCGAACCGAGAGTTCGACCATGACGCACACCGCTCACCAGGGTGACCTGGTCCTGTTCGAAGCGCATCCGTGGCCCCCGCCCATAGCCGAGGCGCCTACGTCCAAGTTCTGCGGCGACGTCCTCAGCAGTAACCGACAGGCCAGCAGGCAGGCCTTCTACGATCACCACAAGGGCGCGGCCGTGCGATTCTCCAGCGGTCAGATAACGGATCACTGTGTAAACCTACCGGCCTGAAGGGACCTCGAACGAAGCCGGAACAGGACTTCGAAGCGCACCTTCGTCCTCGCCATCGAATCCGTAGAAGCGAATGATCGGGTTTGCGGCAAGCACCACGATGATCGTGCCAATAGCGAGCGATGGGCCGAATGGGAAATAGTCGCTCTTTCCACGCTTCATCATGAAGCCCACGCCTACAACTATTCCAACGAAACTCGACACGATCAGTGCAACCAACGGCAGAACCGGGTGAAGCCATCCAAGCCACATACCCAAGATGACTGCGAGCTTCACATCGCCCATCCCCATCCCGTCCTTGCGGGTGATGGCGGCATAGCCGACGAGGGTCAACAGCAACAGGCCCGCAAAGGCGACTGCACATATGTATGCCCACATGATGGCTGCACCAGGATTCTCAGCCACCATGAACGACAGAACTGGAATGGCCAGAGCCGAGACCACCATCGTTGGGTAGGTGATGCGGTTCGGAAGTATGTAGAGCTCTAGGTCTATGACCGAGAGCACCAGCAGAACCGAGAACAACAAGCAGAAGGCGATAATGACCGGAATGCTGTTGAATCTCACACCCACCGCTACCCATAGAAGCGCGTTGGCGATTTCCACCAACGGGTAGCCCGCTGGGATCGGCTCACCACAGTTGCGACATTTACCTTTGAGCAGCAGCCACGAGACAACCGGAATGTTGTCGCGCTTTTCGATGGGTTTCTCGCACAGAGGACATTTGGATGGCGGATGAAGCAGGGACTCCTCGCTGGGCACCCGCACTATCACAACGTTGAGGAAAGACCCCACGGCCAAACCAAAGACACCGAGGAGAACAAGCAGCAGGGTTGTAGTCATGGTTCCAGAAACCTACAGACTCCGGCTCTCAAATGGAGTCATTGGTATGGCCACCGCTGGCTCAGGGGTTGACGCTTGAGAGGAACTTCAGCAGCGAACCACGCTCATCTTCGTTTTCAGTGTCGTTGTTGTCACCTGAGATCGCTGCGTCGGACTCTCCCTCCACGCTTTCGAGAGCGACCTCGCTCAGATGGAAAGGGGACACATCACCTGCCTCGGTGTCCGGGTCTACGTCGAGCTCAGCCTCATGGTCAGGCGAAGCGTCTTCGGAGTCTCCCAATAGCGCAGAGACATCGAACTCACGACCATCGACCGACCCGGTAATTTCTTCGCCCTCGAAGGCAACGCCTTCACCGGGAAGTGGTTCTGGCAGGAGCGGATCGTCGGAGTCCTCTAGTTTCACCTGACGATCATCGGTGCCTAGCTTTGCCAGCTCGTCTACCGACTCCTGGGACCAATCAGTATCCGGGGCTCCAGCAACGACCCCCTCGTAGGTAGTTGCAGGCTCACTCGAACCATAAACCTGTTGGATGATCACTCGTTGCGAACTGTCGGAACCTTCTGGCGCTGATTCTGCGATCTGAATCAGATCTGCCTCACCCAGCGAGATCACTGACCGGCAGGCTTCGCGATGATCTAGTTCGAGAATTTGAGCGATCTCTCCAACTGTTGCGCCGCTGCCGATCGTGACCACTGTGCGCCACTCTCGAGCAGTGAGGGTCAGCTCATCTTCGCCATCGTCGAACATGAGCGACACCCATGCATCCATGGTTGGCACCACGGCTTGAATCTCTGCCCACTCCGCCTCAAGGTCATCTACAGCGCTCAAAGCCGCTTCTATGTCAAGCGCTTCATCGCCTGACTGCTCACCCTCGTCAAACGCAAAGGCGCCTTCCTCGAGCTTCAGGAGTTCATATAGAACCTCAACCGGGTCCTGACCAGGCGAATTCGCGCCAAGCGCTCCGTGAACTATCTGGCCACCATCCAACCCAACCGCACCTGACACTTCGGCGCTGTTGACTTCCAGGAGTCCGGATTTGGACGTAGCTGCAAGCAAGCGCAACACGTCAGGTAGAGCGAAAGATTGGATATCTCCCTGCAGGGCCACGACATCCTCCTCGGGGATGGGCTCGGCGACTTAGGTCCTAATCAATCGGCACTTTGGCGCCAAAGTTGAAGAAATGCCCAAGGCTTTGGATGACGCGGCTCAGATTGCGGCGCGGCGCATTACCTCAAGATCTGGCGTGAGGGAGCTCCAGTGCTCGAAGGCCAATGCCGCTTGATGCACCAACATTCCCAGGCCGTCTACCGCTGTAGCCCCAACCTCTTGGGCCTGAGCCAACAGTGCTGTTCGCAATGGTTTGTAGACCAGATCCACAATCACCTGCGAGGAGTTCAACAACTCAACCGGTACAGGTGAATCCCCTAACGCTGCATCCTTGCCCATGCCCACACTGGTTGCGTTGATCACCACATCCGCGTCCTGCACCGCTTCGAGAGTTGCGGTCGAACCAAGCGGGCCGGCTAGCGACGCAGCAATCTCAGCGCGCTCAGGGCTGCGGTTGATGACCACCACATTTCGTACACCACTTTTGGACAGGGCCAGTACAACAGACCGAGCAGCACCACCAGCTCCGAGCACAACGCAACGCTTGTCCGCAAGGTCAATGCCATGATCTAGCTGCAAGGACCTAACCAGCCCTGCCCCATCTGTGTTGTGACCAACCAGCGCATCGCCTTGACGAGCGATGCAGTTGACCGCTCCGAGAGCTTCGGCATCGCCTGAGAGCGAATCGAGCGCCGGCATTACTGCGGCCTTTAGTGGCATCGTCACCGAGAAGCCCCGAATACCCAACGCTCTCATGGCCGCGACGGAATCGGGCGCATCTGCTTCGGAGACTTCGAACGCTGTGAACACCCAATTCATGCCTGCTGCCTGAAACGCTGCATTCATGATGGCCGGGGAACGCGAATGGCGAACCGGTGACCCGATTACTGCGGCGAGTTGAGTCTCACCATCGATCGAGGGTGAGCTAGCCACAGCCGAGGTCCCTTTGAATGCAGAGCTGCTTTGCGGCGAGAAAATCGTCGTAGCTCTCGGTGAAGGTGACCTCATCCACATCGGTAACAACGAAGTAGAGCCACGGTCCATCTGCTGGCTGAAATGCACCCTCTAGCGCCAGTTCTCCTGGTGCAGCGATTGGTGTTGGTGGCAGGCCAGAACGAACTCTGGTGTTGTAGGGCGTGTCCTTTTGATAGTCGACCTTTGCAGGGTCGAGGCCCTGCAGCCGCGCCTCATAGGCAGATGTTGCGTCGTACTGCAGCGGCATACCCTTTTGGAGCCGGTTGTAGGTAACCGCACCAATCTTGGGAGCATCGGCAGGGACCGCCGCCTCATACTGAATCAGCGATGCGACAATGACCATGTCGTAGGCGTCTAGCTCCAAGCCCCACCGCTGGGAGATAGGTGCCATGGCTTCTTTGATCCGGAGCGTCGCAACCCGGTTCTCCAGCGCAGATTCCATCATCGTCTAGAGCGCGACTGCAGCATCTGCGGCTTGGACTGCGTG
>JAGQSI010000001.1 GCA_020439605.1 Acidimicrobiales bacterium
CCGCTGACGCGTTGCGCTGCTGTGCTGCCTCGACGATTTCTCGGGTGGCAACACCCTCAATGCCGCGGCGCGCAAAGAGGCGTTCGGCTTCGTCAACTATGCGAAGCCGGGTTGGTTGTCCAGCGGGTGCCGTGGCTGCCTCAGAGGTTGGGCTGGTAGTCAGCGATGGGCAGCAACGAGTTGGTCGGGATCACCTCGGGGATCTCGAATCCGGCGGGCTCGTTGGCAAAGTCGGGGTACTTGCGCTTGGCGTTGCGACGCATGACCGTCGTGCGGTGCTCGGGTTCCTTGTCGAACTCGGGGATGACCTTGGTGCCAAACAGTTCGATCATCTCGAAGACCTCGTCATGCTCGAAGCCTTCGTTGGGGATGCCGAATACGAGTTGGTCGCAGCCAACTTCCTGATACTTGTCGATCTGCTCGAGCACCTGGTCGGGGGTGCCGCAGAGCAGGTATCCCGCTTCGATTGCGAAGTCGAGCTGTTCTTCGTTCTCGATGGCACGGGGACGTCCTGGCCACTTCACTGCGCCGGGCTGAGGGGGCATGGTGGAGTGGTACATGTTGACCATGGTGTTGAGGTAGCCGCGGCCTTCCGACATTGCGATCTCGCGGGCACGCTTGCCGTCGGCGAGGCAGATGACGGCGTTGGTCATCAACACGTTGTCGTTCATGAACTGTCCGAGCGGCTCGGTGCAGTTGGCGATGCCTTCCTTGTAGGCGTCGATGCGACCCTTGAGGTTGTAGACCGGCTCGAAGTTGAAGGCGATGGCCCCGATGCCTAGCTCGCCGGCTTTGGTGAAGGTGGCCGGGTTGCCGCAGCCAACCCAAAGCGGTGGGTGGCCGGCACCGAAGGGCTTGGGCAAGATGTTGTGGGGCTCTGCCACACGGAAGTACTTGCCCTCGAAGGTGTAGTCACGTTGTTCCCACATGCGCAGGATCTCGTGGGCTGCTTCGTCCCACATCTCTTTGGTCTCGGATGTGGAGAGATCGAAGGTTTGCATCTCGTGCTCGCCGGCACCGCGCCCGGTGCCCCACTCGTAGCGGTTGTTGGTCACGTGGTCGAGTAGAGCCACACGCTCAGCGTTGCGAACCGGATGGTTGACCGGTCGGGAGAGGTTCATGATTGCTGAACCAACGTGGATCTGTTCTGTCTTGGCGGCGATGTAGCCAAAGATGGTTTCAGGGGCAGACATGTGGGAGTACTCGGTGAGTGCGTGGTGCTCCCCGAACCATGCGTACTTCCAGTTGTAGCCATCGGCGTGAATTGCGTACTGCAACTCGCGCATGATCATTTCGTGTTCGGCGTTGCCGTTGTGTGCGGCGGGGCCAGGCAGGTAGCCGTTGAGGAAGAGACCGAACTCCATGAGTGCTCCTAAGACGTGGAGAAACTAGAACAGGTTCTAATGTATGACATTAGAACCTGTTCTAGCAAGTGACATGTGTCCTAGGGTGAACATGCAGGCCAAGATCTGGCGCCACAGTGAAGTGGTGTGGCTGGCCGTGAGCCTTCGTAATTGGGGCCGGCGCTATTGACAGCGGCGAGAGACAGCGGCGAGGGGCCGTGGCGAGGGACAGCGGCGAGGGGCCGTGGCTAGCGAGCGTCACGTTTTGCTTGGGTGCGCTTGCCAGCGGCCTTGGTTGAAGCCTGCTTCTTCTTGCTGGCAGGTGTCTGCTTCTTGGTTGCAGCTCTTGTACCGCTCGACTTGGTTGACTTCGAAGCCTTTGCGGGGCTTGAGGTTGGCCCGGCGGCCTTTGCAGCGGCGACCCTTGCGAGCCGCTCCTCTTTGAGGGCGGCAGCGGAGGCTTTGGCAGCTACCGCAAGTTGGCGGCTCACGCGTGCCAGGGCATCTTCAAACGCCTCGGAGCGTTCTGCATCTCGTTCTGCTTTGGCGCTCGCCTTTGAGCGAGAGCGGTCCGCGCTCACGTGGCCGCTAGAGGAGCGGCGATAGTTGGTCCGGTGCTTGTTTCGGGCACGGCGGATGAGAGCATGCAGATCCAGGAGATCGTCCTCGGTCATCTCCTTGAGCTTTGCCGGCTCAGTCCTCAAGATGAGTTGCTTGTCGCTCTCGCTGAGAGAACTGAAGTTGACGATGGCCATGGTCCCTACCTTTTGTGTTTGACGTTCGAACTCACATACAAGTCAACTCCATTTGCAGCTGAGCGCAAGTGACTTGTGGCCCGTATTGTCGCGGAATGGCCAAGTCACGCTCTCCGATGGATCGAATGCTCGGCGCCATTGTCCCGCGAGCTGTCGACGCAATAGATCCAGATGAGCTGATTGATCAGATCGACCTAGACCGGCTCCTGGCTAGAACAGATCTCAATGCTCTGCTTGAGCGTCTAGATCTGGAGCTGCTCCTCCAACGCATAGACATAAACGCAATCGTGTCTCAGGTAGACATCAATTCGATCGTCTCCCGGGTGGACATAAACGAGATAGTTGCCCGTGTAGATATCAACGAGATCGTGGCGAAGGTGGATGTCGACACGATCATTTCGAAGGTGGACGTCAACGGCATCGTGGCGAAGGTGGACGTCAACGAGATCGTTTCCAAGGTGGATATCAATGGGATCGTTTCCCAGGTAGATGTAGCCACGCTGATCAATCAGGTTGATGTCGACTCTCTTATCCAAGACGTCGACGTGGATGCGCTGGTGCAACGCATAGACCTCGATGCTCTTGTGGCACGCCTTGATATGGATTCTGTACTTGCATCGGTAGACATCAAGTCCCTCGTGGCGAGAGCAGGAATCGATGAGGCCATTGCACAGACGGCCACTGGACTGATGGGACGCTCCCTAGACGTGGGGCGCCGCAAGGTTTACCGCCTCGACGGGTTGCTGCTATCCGCTGTCGACCGGATGATGGGACGCAAGGGAGACAAACGGCTTGTCCCAGAGTTGGGTAGCAGCGTGGCTGCTGGGCCGATTGCAAGAACTCTCGCATTCTTTGCCGACGCTGCTGTGATGTCGGTTGGCTTCTCCATGTTCGTGACGGTTGCGGCCAACCTCGTAGGGCTGTTCACAGGCCATGATTTCGATACCCGAGACGATGGCGGTCCAATCTGGGCCGCCGCGTTCTTTGGCTCCTGGTTCCTTTATCTGTGGGCCGCAATAGGTGTAGGGGGACGAACGGTTGGAAAGGGCCTTCTCGGAATCCGAGTCGTGGGCGCAGACATGGCTCCAGCCACGTCCAAAGCCGCTTTCGGTCGAGCCGTCGCCTTCCCGTTCAGTTTCGTGTTGGGCCTCGGCTTCATCCCGGCCGTGCTCGCCAAGCGCCGTCGGGCCTTCCATGATCTAGTGGGCGGGACCCAAGAAGTTGTGGACGATGAGGTCAGCTACCGCTACAGCGGCCAGATGAGCGGGATATAGAAAACAACCATGAGCCCATACAAGACGAGCATGGGAAGCCCGAACTTCCAATAGTCCCCAAACCGGTAACCACCAGGGCCCATGACCATCAGGTTGGCCGGGGTGGTGATGGGCAGGAGAAACGCTGCCGACGTCGAGACCCCAACCGCCATGAGCGCGGGTTCCAAGGCCACCCCAAGCTCTCTTGACGCAGCGATTGCGATGGGAATCAGGATCAGTGCGGTTGCGGTGTTGGAAATGACTGATCCAACTACCGCAGAGAGCAGAAAGATTCCGAGAAGGAAAAGCTTGGGGTCATGTCCGCTGGTGAGATCGACGAGTAGTTGCGCAGCATCATCGGCAGCGCCACTTACTTGCATCGCTGTTGAAACCGGGATCATTCCGCCTACAAGCAAGACGGTGCTCCAACTGATCCCCCGGTACGCCTGAGTGGTGCTCAATACCCCGAGGCCGATGAGTGCTACACATGCCAAAAGTCCAGCTACCGCTGCAGGCACTGCACCGGTAGCGAGCAGGATGACCATGACAACTGTTACCGCGATCGTTTCCTTGGATTTTGGTCCAAGCGGTACCGCCTGCGCCCGAAGGTGCTCGGGAGAGTGAACTGCAAGCACCTCTTGGTCTGTGTAGGCCTCTCGCTCCAGAGCTTCCCATTCTCCTTGAACCAACAAGACGTCTCCCGCTGCAAGCTCGACTGCTTTGGGTCCGCTGTCTCGGCCTCCTCGTTGGATGGCCAGGACCACGAGGTCCCCACTCTCGGTGACCATTCCAGGAAAGACCGACTCTCCGATCATCGCCGAGCGTGGCGGCACCACGAACTCGACCACACCAAGACGCTTGGTGACCAGGGCTGGGTCTGCCTCGAACGGTTTGGGTCTAGCTTTCAGGCCCAGGTCCAGTGCCACTGATTCCACTACTTCTGGATCGCCTCGCACGATGATCACATCACCGGGCTGCACCTCGCCCATATCTTCGACGGCGGCACCATCGTTGATCTCCATTCCGACGATTTCAACGTGATCTGGAAGGTGATCCTCGGCGTCTTCAATGCTGTGACCCACAGCCGGTGAACTCTCAGGAACATCAAAGCGATATACGTCTCTCGCATTGAGATAGGTGGCGCCGAGCGTTCTTGCATGCTGTGAGAGATCTGGGGGCAGCGAGTTGGGAGTTCGATTGGGTAGGAGGCGAGATCCGAGCAGCAGGGTAACCACTACCACGATCGCCAGTAGCGGGACACCAATCAACGCGAATTCGAAGAAGCCGAAGTGGCCTGTCCCGGCATCGTTGGCTGCCTCTGACACCAACACGTTTACTGGTGTACCGGTTAGCGCCAACATGGAACCTGCGTGTGCCGCGAATGCCAGCGGCATCATCAGCTGAGACGTGGGGAGCGCTAGGCGTACTGCAATCACCACGACCATTGGGATGAGCGCCGCGACAGCACCGTTCACACTGATGATGGAAGTGAGCAGAGCTGAAAGCAACATCGTGAACAACAACAGGCGCTTCGGGTTGTCGCCAGCTAGGCGAATGAGCTGTTGACCTGCCCAGGTAGTTACACCGGTTGAATCCAAAGCGGTGGAGACAACAAAGAGTGTGGCAATAAAGATCACGGTGGTGTCACCGAAACCGGCGAGTGCCTGGTCCGTGGAGAGTACCCCGGTGGCGGCGAGGCAAAGAGCGGTACCCACCGCGACGAGCTCAACCGGCAGCCGGTTCCAAGCAAAAAGGCCGACAGCGCCGGCGAGTATCAGATATACGGTCGCCGCATCGTTCACATAAAGACACTAACCATTCGTTGAGGCCTCAATGCGAAGTGCTAGAAATCGTCTACTTTCAACAATGGGATAGAGATGGCCACTGAAGCACACACAACTGATGGGGCCGACAAGGACGCCGGCGGATCCACGTTCCTGGACAAGATCGAGAACCTCGGCAACAAGGTTCCTCACCCGGTGATCATGTTCCTGTATTTGATCCTGGGTATCGCTGTAATCAGCGCGATCCTCGGTTTCATAGGTGTGGAAGTGTCGGAGACCGTCGCTGTAGCCGGGCCCCGCCATCACCTGGAGCAGGTACGTGAGCAACTCGGCGGCGGACCGATCGAACCCTTCGATGTAGCCAAGGGCAAGGTGGTCGAGATCCCGGACTACACGCTCCAAGAACAGACATTCAAAGTGAACAGCCTGTTGTCCATCGACGGTATTCGGTTCATGTTGTCGAGCTTCGTGGACAATTTCGCTGGTTTCGCCGTGGTGGCTGTCACCTTTGTGGCTATGGCAGGTGTTGGCGTGGCCGAGAAGGCCGGCATGATGGCGGCACTGATTCGAAAACTCGTGAATGTAACTCCTGCAAAGTTGATCGGCTTCTCGCTGATCTTCGTGGGTGTGCTCTCGAGCGTGGCTTCTGATGCCGGGTATCTGATTCTCATCCCTCTCGCAGCGACGGCCTTCTTGACGGTAGGGCGCCACCCGCTCGCAGGCATGGCCGCTGCCTACGCCGGTGTCGGAGCCATTTTCGCTTTCAACCTGATGATCACGCCCATCGACTCGATGCTCACCGAGATCACCAACGAAGCGATTGGCCTCACAGATGCGGCAACGCTTGACGTGACCGCAAACTGGTACTTCTCTGTTGCAGCATCGTTTGTATTGGCGGCGGTTGCGGTGGTTGTAACTCAGCGTGTGGTGGAACCTCGACTGGGCACCTATGACCCATCGGAAGGTGATCCGGGCTGGGTGGGCGCCGCAAGCGGGAGTGTGGATGAGGTAGATGAAGAGGCGGATGCCAAGGGTCTGCGTTACGCATTCTGGGCGATGATCGCAGTATTGGCCGCGGTGGTATTGATGACCGCTCCGCCCGGAGCGCCGCTGCGTGACCCTGCCACCGATGCGATCTTGGGCAACACCCCGTTCATGTCCAGTCTGATCTTCTTGATCACCTTGGCCTTCTTGATCTGCGGAGTGGCCTTTGGCATCGGAGCCGGAACGGTCAAGTCCAGTGATGATGTGATCGAGGGAGTTCAGCAGACCTTCTCAGGGCTCTCAGGGCTGGTCTTCATGTTGTTGATGATCGCCCAGTTCATTGCCTACTTCAACTACACGAACATCCCGAGAGTTCTGGCGATCCAGATGGCCGGCGTGCTCGAGAATGCCGGCCTAGGTGCGCTGCCGCTTCTCATCGGAATGATCTTGGTGATCATCGTGTTGGACATCATCTTGCCCGGGGTGGTGCCCAAGTGGGCCATCTTTGCGCCGGTGTTCATCCCGATCTTCTTCCGGCTCGGTGTTGCCCCTCAAACGGTGCTCACCGCTTACCGCATCGGTGACGGGCCGATGAACGTGGTTACGCCACTCATGGTGTATCTGCCCTTCATCGTGACCGTTGCCCAGCGCTACAAGCGTGATGCCGGCATGGGCACCATCGTTGCATTGATGATCCCGTATGTGGTGGCCATCACCGTGGCTTCGATCATCATGTTTGTGATCTGGTGGCTGCTCGGGCTTCCGCTGGGGCCGGGCGCTCCAGTGGCCATCTAACTGACACAAGCCTCTGGTCACCCAGCTTCGGTATCCAACCAATCCTGGCTTGGAGCTGGCTCAGTTCAACGGGACAGAGGCAAACAGATTCAGTCCGAGCGCATCGGATAGGTAGCGCGTCACGAGTTGGCCGCGCACACTGTTCCCGGCACTGTCTAGCGGTGGTGACCAAACACCCAGGCCGCCCTTGCCGGGGCTGACGGTGACGATCCCGCCACTCACGCCGCTCTTGCCGGGCAGGCCGATGTCGAAGAGCCAGTCGCCGCTGGTTTCGTAGAGGCCTGCGGTGGCGAGCACTGCCAGTGTCCGTTTGGCAGTTACTGCTGTGACCACCTGTTGGCCGGTTCGTGGGTTCACGCCACCGTCGGCGAGAGTGGCACCCATGACCGCGAGGTCCACCGAGCTGACCCGAAGCGAACACTGCTTGGTGTAGACGTCTGTGGATTCATCAGGGTCTGCGTAGAGGAATCCATAGCCATCTAGTAGGTGGGCGATGCCCTGATTGCGCAGGTTGGTCGCAGCCTCTGATCGGTAGACCTCTTCGTCCATTGTGAGTGGTCGTCCGGCGAAGCTCGACAGCCCTGCAACGATGTTGGACCACTGCTCGTCGGCGTCGACACCGGGAATCAATGAGGTTGCGGCGATGGCCCCAGCGTTGACCATCGGGTTCATGGTCCGTTGGTCGTTGAGTTCAATGGCCATCACAGAATTGAACGCAAGGCCAGTTGCGTTGACACCTAGTTTGCGTCGTGCTGCGTCGTGGCCGATCGCTTCGCACACCAACGCAAAAACAAACGGTTTGGAGATGGACTGGATGGAGAACTCGCTGTATGCGTCTCCTGCAGTCCAAAGCCCGCCACGGCTGCTTGCTACTGCGATCCCGAATGATGAGGGATCAACAGCAGCAAGCGCCGGTATGTAATCGGCAACGTTGCCGTCGGTGATGGGGCCACAGTGTTCATATGCCTCGGCCAGTGCGGTTTCGATGTCTGCGCCCGAGGGCAGCTCACCGGTAGAGACCGCAGCTCTGGGCGGTACCCAGTCATCTTCCAACGACGGTGCCACTTCGGTATCAGGCGAGCAGCTTGGCCTTTTGGGCTGTGAACTCGGCCTCGGTGAGCAGACCCTGATCCTTCAACTGGGCCAGACGGGTGATCTCATCTGCAACCGAAGTGGTGCCAGCTGCACCTTGGATGTACTGGCGAACTGCTGCCTCTTGCTTTTCGGCCTGTGCCATTTGGCGTTCTGCCATGGAACCACCACGGGCAATCAGGTACACGAACACACCGAGGTACGGAGTGACAATCAGAAAGAGAATCCAAGCGGCTTTTGCGATTCCACTGAGGCTGCGGTCACGGAAAAGATCTCCGAACACGTTGAACAACAACATGATCCACATGAAGAAGAGGAAGAACCAAAGAAGGGACCAGAGAACCTGGCCAACTCCAAATACTGCAAGCATTGAATCTGCTCCTATATACCTGTGCCCGCCAACTTGGCTAGGGCCGCTCAACTCTAAGGGTTGTGCACGGCGCCACCATCACCGGCTATGGGTGAGATCCTCTACTGCGTCCGATGCGGCATCGAGATCTAACAACGGTTCGTCGAAGCGGCGCACGTCTCTGTAGGTACGGTCCCGGCCCCGATCGTCCACGAACCACTGGAGCAGGTTGGCCACTACCGCGCTGCGGAGTATCTCTGGCATGGATTCGAGATCGCTCGGGTCAAGGTGTGAAGTAACCAGAAGACGCCCGAGGTCATAGAGGTCCGATGCCCGCTTCTCTGGGCGCGATGAAGCCCGAAGCGGAACGGTCATGGCTTTCATGGCGATCAGTCCCGCTGGCGAGGCCACCAAGCGGTCCTTTGCCGAAGCGAGGCGAGTTCCGTCCTGTTCGTCCACTGCGACGATGTCTAGTGGCGTAGCGGTGTCGTGGGCCCAGGTGTGGGCCAACACGTTGATTTCGAGATCTGTTGGTTCGCCATCGTCGATGAGCGCTCGAGATAGTTCGTCCACTCCGAGCGGAGCAATGTCTATGACATCGAGGTCGAGGTCTCCCTCGAAGCGGTACTGCCCGCCTCCCGCTGAGGTCACCGCGAGGTGCGCGAGCAGCGGATGGAAGGAATCGAGGTCTCGGGCAACGGCGTCTAGGTCGATGGTGGTTCTGTGGGGCGAACCAACCCGACACATGACCGCTAGCCCGCCGATGAGACGCAACTCAGCGGGCAGCGAGCTGAGCAGCTCAACCTCACGGTGGGTGGTGCCGCCTTTGCGCCCGCTGAGCAGTACCGGTGTGGTCATGGCTCGTTGTCAGGGTCTGGCACGATTCCCCATCCCTCAACTATTTCACGCCCTCGTGAAGGGTCTGCTGCGAGGCGAAGAGCACAGATGAGAGGGTGAGCGATCTTCCATGGATGGTCCGGGTCTGCTGGGTGGTCAGGGTTCTCGGGTAGCCAGCGGATCGGCGCTTGTCTTATCCAACACCTTGTCGGCTCACCAGACGACGCCAGGGCACGGGCCCGTCTGAGGCTCGCTGCGCCAACCACATAGGCTCGCGCTGGCATGTCTCCAGCAGCGGTGATTCGTGCACCACCCAACGTTGCGGCTCGCTCGTCGACACGGATCAGGTCATTGGGGTCGATCCGCTCGCCTAGCGCGCTTAGTTCTACCGGTAGCGCAATCCAGCCATCGTCTGGCCATCGCGCCGCTGTCTCCCAGAACAGTTCTGGAAGCAGTGGCCGATGGGACTTTGGGCCGATGAGGCCGACCTCTGCAAAGCGAGCAATCAGTTCGTGGGTGGCGCCTGCACTTCGGCCGATGCGAGCGGCGATTCTCCGAGCGGTGACGGGTTCGGCCGGTTCGATCAGAGCTGCCAGAGCGATCTCTAGGCCCACCGTGGTCCAAGGGTCTGCTGGTGGTCTACGTCCCGAGCCCCTTGACCCAAGAACTGTTTCGATCCGAACCCCGGGGGCCCACATGCGCAGATGGCCTCGGCGGTCCAGCCAGCCCCAGCCTGCTCTGCGTAGGACGTCGCGGCCGGCGTCGCTGATTCTGTCGGCCACCACCATTGCTGGTAGCCGTCCGGGAGCGGCTTTCACGAACGCTGCGAGATCTGCTGGGGTTGGGTGGGCGCGATCCATCAGATGGGGTGCGATTCTTGCCCCATCCACCACTACTGCCTGGTCGTCCACGTTGGCATCTAGGTCCAAGGAGGTGAGTGCATCTGCGATCTCCTGGAGGAGTCCCTCCTGTTCCTTGGTACGTGCCGTCACGAACATGGAACAAGTATGTCAGGAGCCATGGGGTGTGTCCATTGTTCGCTATTCGTGACGGCACGAACGGGGGATTGTGGAGGGTCATCCAAACGGTGGAGGGGAGATCCAAGTAGCGGATCAATCATTTCCCAGAGCCCCAATACCAACTACGGTTTCGCCTCTGGGTTTAAACAGGAGTGGGAATGGCATTGGATCTATCTGACGACGAAATGCCGGTAGATGGCGAGAGCTCGCGAGTTGTGTGGGTCCGTCACCCTGCAGACGTGGCGAGGATGGTCCTAGCAGTTGGCGCATGGCTAGCTGTCTATGGATATGGACTCACCTATCCAGAAGATGCCAGAAGCGTTTCGGCAAGGTTGGTAGTTGCGTTCAACGGCCTGCCCAACTCGGTTACATCTCTGGTGGTTGGGCTGGTTCAGGTAGCCGCCATTGTTGTGCCTCTCGGAGCGCTATTGGTGGCTCGCAAAGGTCGCTGGCGTGAGATCTCCTTGGCGTTCGCCGCTGCTGGGGTCACCGCCATCACGGCGGCAATTCTTGCTGGACGGTTGACAAGAGCAATTCCCAAGGTGGTACTCGAAGAGGCACAGCGCCCGTCCTGGGTGTCGGCCGCCACCTTCCCTTCTGCTTCATATCTGGCTGCTGTAGTAGCCGCGGTGACAGTGCTTGCACCGGGATTCCCGAGGGCATGGCGACGAGCACTGTGGATCTCTGTCGGCGTGGTAGCCGCGGCACGGGTCATAACCGCAGTGGAGACCCCAGTAGGGATCACCACATCCATGGCGGCAGGTGTCTTCATCGGCTCTGCGGTGATGGTGATCTTCAAGGCTCCGTTGCGTTGGCCCTCTGCTGGCGCCATCAAACGAGCGCTGGATCGAGCAGGCATGGACGTATCTGATGTCGCGCCCACGCTCCAGAGGCATCGCCATGGCCCCACCTATGAGGTCACCAATAGTGGCGAACTCACTCACTTCGTGAAGGTTGTTGGTCGAGACGAACGAGACGCCGAAATGTTGGCGAGGCTTGTGCGAGCGCTACGGGTGGACAGCCCTGAGGATCGGCCATCACTTGGTGCGCACCAGACGGTGGAACATGAGGCGCTTGCTCTGACCCTCGCGGCACGCGCTGGTGCGTCGGTTCCCACGCTGGTGAGCGTTGGATCCACCGAGGAACGTTCGGGTGTCTTGATCATGGACTACCTCGACGGGCGGATGCTCGATTCGCTGGACCCTGAGGAACTGACCCCAGGTGTGCTCGCAGACGCTTTTGGGCAACTCAAGTGTTTGCATTCAGCACGTATTGCGCATGGTTGGATGTCTTTACATCACCTGATGTTGCGTACAGACGGTTCGGTTTCGTTGATAGATCTTCGGTGGGCGCAGCTATCCGCGACCGATGATCAGCTTGCCAACGACCTCGCAGAAATGCTCATGGCAACCGCCGCGGTTGTGGGAGTGGATGCCGTAATGGCCGCTGCCACATTGCATTTCGATTCACACCAGATCGGTGAGGCGCTGCCGTACATTCAGCTGCTCGCTGTCTCGCCGGAAACTCGTTCAGCTGCCAAAACGGACAAGGAACTCCTCGGCTCACTTCGCGCTCAGATGCAAGAGGTCGCAGATGTTGAGGCCTATGAACTGGCCAAGCTCGAACGCCTGACGGTCCGCAAGGTCATTGTCTTTGTGGCCACGTTGGTGCTGGCCAACTTGTTGTTGTCCATGTTGGGCAACGCCGGAGAGATCTGGGCCTCCATCAAGCAGGCAAATCCTGCCTACATCCCGATCTTGCTCGTATTGCCACTCGTAACGTTCCCCTCCGGTGCTGCCAGCCTCCTTGGTGCAGTCACGGTGCGTCTGCCCTTCCTGCGCACCACGCAGGTCATGTTTGCGCAGTCCTTCCTCAACCGCTTCACGCCGGCCAACGCCGGAGGTATGGCTCTTCGAGCTAGATACCTCCAACGCAGCGGTGTTCCCCTTGTCAACGCCGCATCCAGCGTCGCCATAACCAGCGCAGCGTCTGGAGTTGTGCAGGTAGCGCTTGGCGCCACGTTCTTCATCTGGGCGGGCAGAAGCGCTTCCGCTAATGAGGACACCGGAAGCGGCTTCTCCATGCCTTCTGGCCAGACCTTGGCGATTGTCGTCGTGGTGGTGCTCGCCATCATCGGCGTGTTGATGGCAACAGCCTTTGGTCGAAAGCTCTGGGCGGATCTCAAGGTCAATCTGGCTTCGGTCTGGTTGGATATCAAGACGTTGGGCAAGCAACCCTCCAAGCTCATCCTGCTGTTTGGTGGAGCGCTCGTGGGCAAGTTGGTTGTGATAGCGGCCTTCAGCCAGACCATGAGATCGTTCGGTGTGCCGGTGGACTTCGCCGTTGTGGGTGCCATGTACATCACCGCCAACACCGTTGCCTCTGCCGCACCCACCCCCGGGGGGGTAGGGGCGATCGAGGCGGCATTGGCCGCAGGACTGGTTGGACTTGGGGTGGAGGCCGGCGAGGCAGCCGCGATCGTCTTGGTGTTTCGACTCTTCAGCTACTGGCTGCCAATCCTGCCGTGTTGGCTTTCGCTCGCAGCCTTGGAACGTTCAGGAGAGGTCTAGACCCGGCAGCGCTCGATTGGTGGCATCGAGCGCCTTTGTCCGCTGCTCATAAACCATCTCGAGCTGACCGCGTCTTTGCGTGTTGCTCCACACGGTCATGACCAGTCGATAGACGCCCACAACCCGCTCCATCAACCAGACCGCGAGCAGACCGAAAACTGGTGCAGCGAAGAACACCAACAAAGAGGGGCCCCAGCCACCTCGGTCATCAAAGATGGCGCTGATCACTGGCGACAACGGTGAGGTAGTGAAGTTGAAAGCACTGGCGGCCACCCCGGACCCCATGTCTCCGATGGCCAATAGTGCCCATGCGAGTGGGAAGCCAACCACGCCAACCAATACCCGATTGGTGCCCTTGGACACCGGTGCGGTGGCGACTGTTCCGGCGAGAGCAACCAGCAACGCGGGTATCGCATTGACCGCGATGCCCATCAGAGCCAGTGGAGAAAGCACCGTTACCAGCAGGCCGGTCAACACGAGGCGCCTGACCGCCACGTTGAGTCCAACCTTTGGAACCAGGTGGTCATCTCTAACCCCGATCGCTCGGAGTATCAGGTGATACTCCGCCACCGCCGCCCCAGCGTTCTCGCGCTCTTGTTGGTCTGCTGTGGTGAAGCTAGCGGCTAGTTCTTCACGCCGAGCGAGTGAAACCTCGCCGAAGGGCTTTGTGGTGGGCTCCGACCGAAGAACCAGGTCCGCAGCACAACGCGCCTCGACCGCTTCGACGAAGGAACCGAAGTTGGGTGAGACCTGAGCGATCGACTCGCGGATCTGCGAAGTGAGTTGGTTGACGGCCTCGTGGTCTTCGCTGCCGGTTGTGGCGCCTGCGCTGTGGGATTCTTGGCCAACGAACTGTCCGGGGTCGATGGGAGCGCCAGCACGAATCACAACTCGTGAGCGCAGGGCCACCTTGTCCTCGAAGGTGATGCCCACCGGGATGATCCTTAGATCTACCCCATCGGCCAGAGCATCGAGGCCGAGGCGAGCTGCGCCGGTCTTGATAGGAGATAGGTGCTGGTCATCGTGGGTGGTGCCTTCGGGGAAGATAGCCACGCTATGGCCGTTGTGAAGTTCTGCTACGACCGAACTGAAGGTTCCAGCGTTATCGCCGCCACCATCAACGCTGCGATGTACGGGCAGCACGCCCACGCCCTTCATCAGGATTCCGACGCCAGGTGTTTTACAAAGGGTGGCCTTAGGGATGAAGCGTGGGAGTCTGCCGAGCGCACCCGCGAGAACTACAGGGTCCACGAAACCGTTGAAATGATTGGCAACGATCAGTTTGGGGCCGTCTGGGAGATTGTCGAAGCCGACGACCTCAACTGAACGAAACAGCCCCTTTGTTATGACACGCGCAATCAGCGAAATGACGCGGTCTGCGGTGTCTCGAATACTCACCCTGCGGGGCACCCTTCGTTGGTCCAGTCCGAGAAGATCTGGGCGTCCGCTGTGAGATCAACATCTGCCATGTCTATGTTGCCCAAGGACCCGGCCTCTTCATAGGCATCGGCGAGGCGACCCGTTGCTTCGCCAACGTCTTTCGGCATGTGGGGGATCCAGGTACGCCACAGATCTACGAGCGGCTTGAGATTGTCCGGTATGAATACTTCGGTGTAGCGCTGCAGGATCTCTTGGCAGCTGGGCAGAGCATCGGGCTGAGGCTGAGCCGTGGTGGTGGGTTCGGACGTGGATGGGCCTGAGGTTGTTGGCTCACCTGCGTTTGGGCTGGCGGTGGTTGACGCTTCTGCCAGGGTTGTAGAGCTCGCCGAGTTCTCGTTGTCCGAAGAGCTGCAAGAACCAAGCGAAATCACTAGGGCTGTGCTCAAAAGGATCGCGGCACTCGAGCGTCTGAATGGCATTTCTCATGCTCCTGAAGAAGTGGATGTAGCAGAACCCTAGGACTACAAGTCTGCCGTGACATGTATCGCTCGTGGCGTCGGCATTCATCGGCAATGATGTTGCGCGGCCAGCGGGCCGACAATCCTCCCCAAACCTGATCAAGGAGTTTCAGTGAGTAGAACCCCAACCCGGTCCGTGGTCGGCGCTGTAGCGCTCTGCTTGGCTCTGTTGACAGCTGGTTGCAGCTCGTCTGGAAGCGATGATGCCGAGAAGTCCGACAAGACAACCACCACCGCAAAGCCATCTGAAACAACGACTACAGAGGCCGAAGAAACCACAACTACTGAAGCCAACTCCGATGATGCTCAGGCTCGGGCTGAAGCAGTGCAACTCACCGAGGACGACTTCCCGACAGGCTGGAGCGCCGAGCCCGCAGATGAGACCGACGATGACCCAAGCCCAATCGATGAGTGCGATCCCAGCTTCGCTGATGACTCCGATGAAATCGGATCGTTCATGAACGATGACTTCGTGAACGGCGACGTGGACAACATGGATGGAACCTTCTTCAGTCTTGAAACGAAGGTATTCGTGGACGAGGATGCCGCAGTCGCGGCACTTGCACCTTTCGCCGACGATGAGGTGATCAGCTGTATGAACGACGGACTCATTGAGTCGATGGCATCGGATTCGGTCACGATGAGCGGTGAGCTGGTAGCTGATGACTCCTACGACATCACCACAGCAGACGAGACCCAAGGCGCATACGGTGAGTACACCCTTAGCGGGGCCGACGGCAGCGAGGTCAAGTTCCTGGTAGTGGTTGTGCTCATCCGCACAGGCGACATCGCCTCCAACGTGACGATCATGTCCATTGGAGATTCGCTGGATCCCTCAGAGTTGGAGAATCCCATGAAGCGGATCGAAGAACTGCAGGCGAGCTGATCCAGGCCCGGATCGGGCCGTTCAGGAGTCGAACCCCAGACCCAGTCGGTCCAGGGTTCGTAGCCACAGATTTCGGTGGCCTTCTGAACGGTCCGCTCTTGCCAACGAATGGCGGGTGGCGGTAATCCCCATCCATGCCAACGGTTCTGGTGGAAATGGAACTGGCTTGGATCTGACCATCTCGGTATTGGTTCGTTCGGTTGTCTCGCCATCTAGCAGGTCCAACATGACCTGTGCCCCAAACCGGGTGGCCCCCACACCGAGACCGGTATAGCCAACGGCGTAGGCCACGTCGCCGCGATGAGCAGTGCCGAAGAAGGCGCAGAACCGCGAACAGGTATCAATGGCTCCGCCCCAGCGGTGGGAGAACCGGAGCCCTTCGAGCTGCGGGAACGTCTCGAAGAAGTGCTGTGCAAGGAGGCGGAAGGTGCGATCTCGGTCCATGTGTTTGTGATCGACGCGGCCCCCGAAGTTGTAGATGGCGTCGTAGCCGCCCCACAGAATGCGCCCATCCTCGGTTCGACGGTAATAGTGGAACTGGTTGGCACTGTCTCCGATGCCTTGATGGTTGGCCCAGCCGATCGAGTCCTGTTGCTCAGGGGTCAAGGGCTCAGTGACCAGGGCGTAGTCATATACCGGCACGATGTAGGGGCGAACTCGTTTGAGCGGCGATGGGTACGCGTTCGTAGCGATTGCGACCTGACGCGAACTGATGGTGCCGTAAGGCGTTTCAACCGCCATCGATGTACCGGCCCGAGACAGACCGACAACCGGCGTGTGTTCCACAATGCGAACCCCGAGCCTTTCGCATACTTCGCCCAGACCCCAGGCGAGCTTGGCCGGGTCCAAGATGACACAGCTCGAATCAAACCTTGCTCCTAGATAGGTGGGCGAGTGGACCTCTTGTTGGATCTGCTCACGGTCCAGGAACGACAGATGTGAGCGTGAATCTCGCTCAGCCACCTGCAGATCCTCTAGCTGATATGTCTGGGTTGCCACCGTGAGTTCGCCGCTTCGATGCAGGTCTGCATCTATTCCATACCTCTCGACCGTCGCTACGAGTTCGTCGAGGTTCTTGTGTCCCAACGCTTCGAGCAGAGTTGCCTCTTCGGGCCATCTGCTGCGTCCGTTGTCGTCTCCATGCGTTATCGAGGAAGCGCAGAATCCCCCGTTGCGTCCCGATGCCGCGCCACCAACTCGCGATGCTTCGAGCAGGACCACTTCGCGTTGCGGGTCACGTTCTTTGGCACATAGCGCGGTCCACAGCCCGCTGTAGCCACCTCCGATGATTGTTAGGTCGCTTTGAGTTGGGCCATCTAGGGGATCGCGTTCTGCTGGGCGAATCGGGCGATCGAGCCAGTACGGAAAGCGTACGGCATCGCTGAGTGATGCCTCTAGGTGGGAACGATTTGGTTGCCCCATCGCTCCAGCCTGCCCGATTCAACGACGGGTTCGCCTCAAAACCGTGTTGAATGAACCGGCCCACACCAAATGGAGTTCTCGATGACCACCCTTTATGACTTTTCAGCAACCGCTATAGACGGTTCGCAGATCGATCTTTCCTCCTACGAAGGAAAGGTGGTGTTGGTCGTCAACACTGCTTCCAAGTGCGGCTTCACACCGCAGTACGAGGGGCTTGAGACCGTGTATGACAAATACAAGGACCGGGGTCTGGTGGTGCTCGGGTTCCCGTGTGACCAGTTTGCCCACCAAGAACCCGGCGACGATGGCGAGATCGCCGAGTTCTGCAGCTTGAACTACGGGGTGTCGTTTCCCATGTTCTCCAAGATCGACGTGAACGGATCCAACGCACACCCGCTCTATCAGTGGCTGCGCTCCGAAAAGGGAGGCCTGTTGGTGGATCGGATCAAGTGGAACTTCACGAAGTTCCTCGTGGATACGAACGGCCAGGTCATAGGCCGCTACGGGTCGACCACCAAACCGGAATCGATCGCAAAAGACATCGAGGCCTTGCTTCCTGAAACCAACTGATATACGTTTTCCGATGTGCCTTCGGAAAACGTAGATACTTCGGTCGAGCCGGTGGTCGAGTCGACGGTTGATGTGGTGGTTGATGATCGACGTTCGAGAAAGCGCGAGGCTCGTCGCCTTCGCCTTCTGGAGATCGCCGCTGAGATTGTTGAGGACCATGGCGTGGACGGGCTGACCATGGCTGCGCTCGGTGAGGCCTCGGACTATGCGACCGCGTCCCTGTACACCTACTTCTCCTCTCGCTCAGCCTTGGTGGCAGCGTTGCAGCAATGGGCGCTGGAGATCCTGGGTGAGGTTGCGCTTCAGGCGGTTGCGAAATGGGATCAGGACCTAGCTGAAGACTCTCAACTCGACGAACGCGTCAAAGCGCTGGCTCGACTGTGCGCATTCTCGGATCTGTTCCTTGCTGCGCCCGTAGCTCATCGCCGTGAATTTCGTCTTCAACAGGAACTGCTGATCACCCCAGGTGTGCAAGACGTAGGCGATGCGGGCTCAGTTGTACCAATAGCCATGACAGTGCTCGCTGTGCCCCAAGGTCTGCTGGCCCATGCAGCGCAGGTCGGAGCTCTCAACAACCATGGTGGAGCCTTGGATCTCGCCGGTGTCCCACTCGAAGTGGCACTCGGGCGGACTCTGGCATGGGTACTTGCCCTGAACGGGACCCTGCTTGCCGATGGACTCGTTACCGGGCTCGCGTCCACTGGCGCCGCCCTGGGAACGCAGGTGAGCGACGCAATGTTGATTGGTTGGGGAGCTGATCCCGATTCCTTGGCGGTCGCACGATCTCTCTCAAGTAAATGGCAGGAGGTAGCCCTATGAGCCAGATACTTCGTTTTGCAATTGCGTTCGTCCTCGCGTTCAACCTCTGGGGATTGGCTGAGTATCTCCTGCACCGCTTTGCCATGCATGAGCTGCACGGCAGAGGAATCATGAGCCGCGAACATCTGGAGCACCATGTGGGGGCGGGGTGGGACTTCAGTGTGATGCACCTGTTGAGTTGGGCAGGGATGTTGCTGGTCGGCTTTGCGGTGTGGATGCCCATCACCTGGTACTTCTTTGGATGGGAGACTGGTCTGGTCGTTGCCATCGGATGGGCGGCCGGTTACTTCTTCTATGAGTACCAACACGCCCAGGCTCATCTGTCAGCTCCCAGGAACCGATACGGAACCTGGCTCAGAAAGCATCACTTCCATCATCACTTTGGCCACCCCATGGCCAATCACGGTGTGACTATTCCGTGGTGGGACAAGGTGTTCGGAACGCTCGAAGTTCCAGAGCAGGTTCGAGTCCCGCGAAGGATGGTCCAACCATGGATGGCGGACCACAACGGAGAACTCAAGGCCGAGTTCGAAGCGGACTACGTGCTGGTCGGTTCGTCGGACTCGAACGAGCGGCTTGCATCTTTGGACCGCGCCCGTGCCTTTGCATCGGTTGCGCCCTCGGACTGAAGATTCTGTTCAGGCGAGCTGGGGCCCAAGCGAGCTCCAGTCTGGGTCCGAGCGATGCATCGGTGCGCCACCTAGCGTCGAGGCGATGGAGGACATGTTCCCAACCCTCGCTTTTCGTTCCGAGCTCTATTCCCCAGATGAGCTGTTCGAGGGTTTTGATCCCACGGACCCACTGTCTTTCGCAAAGACTCTCGACTTTCGCTGCTTTCGCTCCACGAAGCTAGAGCTAGATGGCCAGGTCGGGATGCTGAGAGCCATGCACGATCAGTGCATGACAGAACTCAGGACAGAACTCGAGGTAGGCAGGCGGGTTGTTGCGATCATGGGCGGTCATGGGATGGCGCGCGACGACGCCGCCTATCGGGAGGTGGCAGAACTCGCACGATCATTGGCCCGAGTTGGAATTCTGGTTGTCTCGGGCGGCGGCCCAGGCGCGATGGAAGCAACACATCTCGGAGCGATGGTGTCGCCTCTGCCCAACGACGCCCTCGACGAAGCGCTTGGTCGACTGTCCGCGGAACCGAAGTTTCCGGACGTGAGCAGGCTGGTTGTTCGCGGCGGCGAATTGGATGAGGGCCAGTTGGCCTCGCTGCACAGGTGGCAGACCCCAGCATTTGAGGTGTGGAACTCGATTGCGCCCTCTGATCGTGGCGACAGTCTGGCCATTCCAACTTGGTTCTACGGCAACGAACCACCAACCCCATTTGCTGGCCATATCGCCAAATATTTCTCGAATCCACTACGTGAGGACGGGCTATTGGCGGTGGCGGTGGATGGAGTTATCTACGCGCCAGGGCGAGCCGGCACCGTGCAAGAGGTGTTCCAGGACTCTGCCCAGAACGTCTATCGCTCGATAGGTGATCGTTTCAGCCCAATGGCCTTCTTGAACCGGGACGAATGCTGGACCAAGACACTTCCGGTACTGCCAATTCTCAAGGAGCTTTTCGGTCCAGAAGAGTTTGAGAGGTCTGTGCGGGTGAGCGAGAAACCTGAGGAAATTCTTGCCTTCCTGGTTGGTCACCATCAGGTCCGCTGAACTCCGCGTCAGCTGACTCGCCTTCACCTCGTAGCTCTCAGAAGGACCGGCAGATTCTCGGGTGAAACGTTGTCACGCACCCTCTGGAGGCGACGGTGCTTGCATCAGATCGTCGCGGAGACCACGCTTATAGGGATTGTCCCCGACCGAACGGTTAATCGATGACTGCTCCCGATGCTCACGCTGCTGGCACTGATGGCAATACGCGTGGCTTCATAGTCCTGGCCGTAGCCGTTGTGGTCGGCGTTTTGTTGCTCATGAACCTCGGTGCAGGTGGTACATCCAACGAGAACAGCAGCAACACCACTACACCTCCTCCCACCACAGCACCTATCGGTGGCACAACAACCATCGCCACCACTACCACCATGGCTGTGGGTTCAGGCAGGACTCCCAGTGAGGTGAAGGTTCTCGTTCTCAACGGTGGTGGCCCAGCAGGTGCTGCCGGTGCCACTGCAAGCCAGATCGGCCAGTCCGGCTACACCATGGGTGAACCAGCAAACTCACCGGTGCAGGTGGACTCAACCACCATCTTCTACGCCAGCGACTATCAGCCCGATGCAACCTCAATCGCGTTGCTGCTCGGCAAGAGCCCCGATGTCATCAAGGCCATTAGCGAAGCAGGCTTCAACGGTGCCGAAGGCGATGCCAACGTGGTTGTCGTACTAGGCCCGGATGCCCCGCCGGTGGAGCAGTCCACAACCAGCACCACCTCAGCATCGGGCACAACCACAACACAGTCCAACTGAGTTGGTTCACACCTGATGAACCAGTCGTCAACATTGGCGGCTGATGTCGTAGCGCTCATCGAGCCGTTGCGAGCAGTGCCGGACAAGAGCCTCTTGGTGCTCGACTTCGACGGCACCCTTGCACCGATCGTGGCGGACCCAGCCACGGCCATGGCAGCCGATGGCGTGGTCGAAGCGCTAGAGGCCCTGTCGCAGAACTATCTGATGGTTGCCGTGGTTTCTGGGCGGCCAGTGGACTTCTTGAGTGAGCAGCTTCCTCCGAGCGTCTACCTGAGTGGTCTCTACGGCCTTGAGAGCTCCGAGGCGTCTGTGCGCTCCACGAACCCTCAAGCCGAGCAATGGCAGCCAGTGATCCAGGAGGCCGTTGAGCGCAGCGAGGCCGCATGTGGCCCGGGCACTGCGTTGGAAGGCATGGATGTGGAACCCAAGGGGCTCTCGCTGACTCTTCACGCCAGACGTCGTCCCCACCTCGAAGCGGACGTCGTCGATTTCGCCCGCAAGCTTGGCCTGGAGCTTGGCCTTGATGTGCGTTGCGCCAAATTGTCTGTCGAGATTCATCCGCCGGTTCCCGCCAACAAGGGCACCGTGTTGAGATCGCTGGTCGAAAAGAGCGGCGCCACCCGCGTGATGATGGTTGGGGATGACCTCGGAGATATCGCAGCGTTCGAAGCCATTGAACAGATGGCGCTAGACGCAGAGATTGCGGTGGCGGTTCGAATTGGTGTGGCCGGCGATGAAATGCCAGCAGTACTTGCACACAGCGTTCAGGCGATAGTGGCTGGACCGGACGAAGTTGTGGAGTTGATGCGGGAGCTTCTGTGAACTCTCGTAGGGTTGAGCCATGGCTAGGCCCCTTGTCGTCGTGTCTAACCGTGGCCCGGTCGGATTCGCACTAGATCCAGACAGTCCGAGCGGAGTCACCTCGCGCCGAGGTGCTGGAGGTTTAGTGAGCGGACTCGGGCCGTTGGTGCGAGACCGTGACGTGTTGTGGATCGCTGCTGCGATGACAGAGGGGGACCGACTGGTTTCAGCAGACGGGCCGCTGCAAGCCGAGGGGTTCCACGTAGCGCTGATCGACATCGCGCCCGAGATGTGGTCGCAGTACTACGACACGGTCTGCAACGAGGCGCTCTGGTTTGCCCACCACGGACTGTGGGATCGGACCTATGAACCGTCATGGCCATCACAATGGGTGCAAGGGCCATGGAACGCGTACCGGCGGGTGAATCAGATGTTCGCCGAGTCCGTCATCGCCAACGCTGCGCCCAACAGTGTGGTGCTCATTCAGGACTATCACCTCTATCTCGTGGCGCAGTATGTGCGCGACGAGCGACCCGACCTTCGCCTCGTGCATTTCTCACACACCCCGTTCGCAACGCCGGACTGGTTGTCGATGCTGCCCCATGAGGTGGAAACCGAACTGCTCCTGGGGCTTGGCGCCCATCACGGTTGTGGCTTTCATTCGAAGCGATGGGTCGATGGTTACACGGACTCGTGTGAAGCTGCGGGGATTGATGCGGCAGCAACCTTCGTGGCGCCACTCGGCCCGGACCCGGATGACCTCATCGGGTCCGCCCGCTCGCAAGCGGCAGAAGACGAGTTCGAGGACCTCGACGAGATCGCCGGCGACACGCAACTGATCGTGCGGGTGGACAGGGTTGAACTCTCCAAGAACATCATCCGAGGTTTCGAAGCATTTGAGCTTCTTCTTCAGACCCAGCCAGAACGACGGGGCAAGGTCACATTCGGGGCATTCGTCTATCCATCGCGGCTGGCAGTGGCTGCCTATGACCGCTACTCACGTGCCATTGCCGACTCGGTGGAGCGGATCAATGCCACCTACGGGACCCCGACCTGGACACCTATCGGCTACGACTCGACGGACAACTATCCGCGTTCGTTGGCTGCGCTGCGCCGAGCAGATGTGGTGCTGGTGAATCCGATCAAGGACGGACTCAACCTGGTGGCCAAGGAGGCCATGATCGTCAACGATCGACACGGCCAACTCGTGTTGTCCCCCGGCGCTGGTGCTTGGGACGAGCTGGGCAGCGCGGGCGCATGGAGATGCGATCCCTTCGACATCGCATCTACCGCTGACGCGATCGCGGGTGCCCTTGATGCATCTCCGCAGGACAAGAGCCAACGCAGCGACTCTCTCAAGACGGCGGCACAGGCCCGCACCCCATCGCACTGGCTTGCGGACCAGCTCGCTGCTGCGGAGCAGTAATGCGGGTTCTGATAGCACCCGACAAATTTCGTGGCACCGCCACCGCCATCGAGGTGGCTGCAGCGATAGCCGAGGGGGTGAGGGCTGTGAGCCCACCAGCGTCGCTTCGACAGGTTCCGCTCAGCGACGGCGGCGAAGGATTCGTGGAGGTCATGGGGGGAGCCAACCGCTGCACGCAGGTGGAGGGGCCGCTCGGGCAGGTCGTAGATGCCAGGTGGCGGCTGAAATCCAGGACAGCGGTGATCGAGATGGCACAGGCCTCTGGGTTGGCTCTGGTGGGAGGTCCCGATGCCAATGACCCACTAGAAGCGTCCACCCGCGGTACGGGTCAACTCATCGCAGAGGCCCTCGACAGTGGTGCCCGGCGCATCATCGTCGGCCATGGCGGCTCAGCCTCTACCGACGGTGGGTTGCCAGCGGTGAAGGCCTTGTTCCCAACAGCACGTCTGCGTGGCGTGGAACTGGTAGCGGCGGTGGACGTTGGGTGCATGTTCGTGGATGCCGCAGCTGAGTTCGGACCCCAAAAAGGTGCGACCCCCAACCAGGTCTCGTTGCTCACCCGCCGTTTGGAACGAGTGGCCCAGATCTATCTGGAGGACTTCGGGGTGGACGTGACCGCTATCGAGGGAGCGGGCGCAGCAGGTGGTCTAGCCGGTGGACTCGCCGCAGTTGGAGCAACTGTCACGTCCGGCTTTGAAGTGATTGCCGAGGAGCTCGACCTCGCAGAAATGGTGGAGCGCAGCGACCTTGTGATCACCGGTGAAGGGTTCCTTGACGAGACCTCCTTCGATGGGAAAGTGGTGGGTGGGGTTGTAGAACTCGCAGCAGAGTTCGATGTAGAGGTGTTGGCCATCGCCGGCGAGGTGTTCGACGGTGTCGATGGGCGAGTGCAGACCGTTTCACTGGTGGAACGCTTTGGACGTGAACGCTCCATGACCCACACCACAGATGCGATTTCCAAGGCCGCGCAACAAGCGGTTGAGTCATGGTTGACGAGCAACTGAGCTTCGCTGTGCCTAGGGTTCGGCCATGACCGATCTCGCTTCCGCAGACGCCACAGAACAAGCCCAACTGGTTCGTGATGGGAAAGCCTCCCCAGAGGAACTGGTTCAAGCTGCGATAGCTAGGGCCAAAGCGCTCAATCCGACGCTCAATGCCCTCATCCACGAGCGCTACGACCGCGCCTTGGTCGAGGCGAGCTCCGCTGACGGCGACGGGCCCTTCAACGGAGTCCCTTTTGCGTTGAAAGACCTCGACGGCACGATGGCCGACGAACCCCACCACTGCGGGACCAAGTTCTTGAAACGCCACGGCTACATAGCTCCTGAGAGCTCTGAGTTGACGCAGCGGTTCCTGGACGCCGGGTTGATAGTCATAGGGCGCACCAATACCCCTGAGCTCGGCTTGGTCACCACCACCGAACCTGAGTCCTATGGCCCCTCGAGAAACCCCTGGGATCTGGAACGCTCCACCGGTGGATCCAGTGGTGGATCTGCAGCCCTCGTGGCAGCGGGAGTCGTGCCCATGGCCCATGCCGGCGATGGTGGCGGCTCCATCCGGATCCCAGCATCGGAGTGCGGGCTGGTGGGCCTGAAACCGAGCCGTGGTCGGGTGAGCGTTGGCCCTGAGGTGGGTGAAGCGTGGGCTGGACTTGTCGCTCGTCTAGCTGTCACCCGTTCTGTTAGAGATACCGCCGCTCTGCTCGACGCTGTCGAAGGGCCCGGAGTTGGCGATCCATACTGGGCACCGCGTCCACAGCGTCCTTACGTCGCGGAACTCGATGCCACCGCGGTGCCCTTGCGAATTGGTTGGACGTCTCAGTCCTGGGACGGCTCGGTAGAGATAGATCCACAGGTGGCGGCGGCCACCGAAGCCACCGCCAAGCTTCTCGAAGAACTGGGCCACCGGGTTGAGCAAGCAGCGCCCACCACATTCGCCGGAGGTAGAACTCTCGAATACTTCCTGCCTGCCTATAGCTCCTGGGTTGTGCGGGAGTTGGACCGAATGGCGCAGATGGTGGGGGAGGAAGTTGGCCCCGACGATGTGGAGCCGGGGACCTGGGCCATCGCAGAGTCGGCTCGCTCCATCACCGCATCTCAGTACCTAGCAGCGTTGGACGGCCTTCACAGTCTGACCAGAGAGGCCGTGAGTTGGTGGGTTCGAGACGGCTATGACCTGCTGCTCACCCCCACGATTCCAGAACTTCCGCCCACCCTCGGGCAGTTCAGCGCCACCGAGGACAACGCGTTGGTTGGGCTGTTCAGAGCAGCGATATCAACCCATTTCACCGCCCCGTTCAACATCACCGGTCAACCCGCTATCTCGCTGCCGTTGGCGTGGAGCACAGAAGGTCTGCCGATCGGTATGCAACTTGTAGCAGCACCAACGCGCGAGGACCTTCTCATCAGAACTGCTGCACAACTCGAGCAGGCCAAGCCGTGGTCACACCGCCGTCCAGCGCTGTGGGCGGGGTCCTGACCCATCGCCGGGAAACGCGCCTGTAGGGCTCTAGGTGTGGCCCCGGCCGACATGGCTGGCGAGTTCCCGGGCCATTAGGCTCGACACGGTCAGTGGCCGATGGTCCACAAGGAGTGAGATATGGCTCGGCGTAGGGTTCAGTTCGCGGCGGCGGTTACGGCTCTGGCCGTGGGGGCTTCAGCGCTGGTGTCGTCGCCGGCGCTCGGCGACGGGACCACCACAACCCCGATCAAGTGCACCGGTATCCCGCTGCTGGGCTCCATCGACGCGGATATGGCCATAAACGCCACAGATGATGTGGATCCGGTCATGATCGGCGGATCGGTGAAGCTCTTGTTGAAGGTGCCGATCCCGATCGGGGAGATCCCAGTAGATATCACGCTGAGCGAAGGCAAGATCACTACGCCCATTCCCGCAGGTGTGAGCGTCACCAACGTTTCTTTCACCTCGTCGAGTTTCCCCAACAAGACATGGGCCGTTAGCGGCAGCAACCTGGTTCTGACCCTGTCAGGGAACGTAACGCTCGGTCAGGGCAAACCTGCTCCGGTAATGCCAGATGTGACCGTGACCGCAAAGGTGAGTGGAGTCCCACGGGTCATCAGCTGGAAGGTACCGAGTTCGTTCGGTATCAAGGGTTCGGTGAGCGGGCTCGGCAGTCTGAACGCAAACTGCACACCCAACAATGCCAACACCGTTATGGCAACCACCACGGTGAAAGCTGCGGCTCAAGCGCCGGTGGCCCACGATCAGACCATTCCCGTGCCATTCGGTCAGCCTGCCAACATCGTCTTGTCGGGCACCGACGTCAACAACGATCCTCTCACCTACGACGTGGCAACCCAGCCCGCCCACGGGACCCTGAGCGGCACTGCTCCCAATCTCACCTACACCCCGAACCCGGGTTACTTCGGGCCCGACGCTTTCGACTTCACCGTGTCTGACCCCACCTCTGGTGACAACGGAACCATCACACTTGATGTGTCGCCCAACCCGATCACCATTCCAAGTGCGCCGGTCATTACCGGAGTGGATCTACTCGGCGCAGGTGCGGGACGAATTCGTTGGTCCGCTCCGAGCAGTAACGGTGGGTCTGCACTCAGTGGCTATCGGGTGAGCGTGGTCCAAAACGGTGTGACCACAGAGGTTGGGACCTTCTCCACCTCGCTCAGCTCGGCAACGAGCCTTCAACTCACAGATGGTGTTCCAGCGGTGTTCAAGGTGGTGGCACTCAACGCAGCGGGTGAGGGGATCGTGGCCACGGCTCCCGCCATCACACCGCAGTGGTGGCTGCCGTGGAGCTCCGGCCAGAGCGCAGTGAACGAGATCTTTACCTGGATGACGGGCAAGGCCCCAACCGCAACACAGCGCCAGCTCTGGCTGCAGGACCTGAACATGGGACTCATCACAGTGCCCGATCTGATCGAGAACCTGCGCTCCGGCTCCGACGCGATCAACAACGTCGACCCGACCATCAGGCTCTACTCCGCATATCTGACCCGGGTCCCCGATGCAGGCGGGCTCAACTTCTGGCTGGCTCGGCGCCGTTCGGGTTGGACCCTGTCTCGGATCTCCAGCAACTTCGCGGCCTCGAGCGAGTTCGTGCGGCGCTACGGGAACATGTCGAATCGTCAGTTCGTTCAGAACATCTATGCCTACGTCATGGAACGAGCCGGTGACACTGCCGGGATCAACTTCTGGACCAGCCGTCTCGATAGCGGTCAGATCTCGCGCGGTCAGTTGATGATCAACTTCTCGGAGTCCAGCGAGTACAAGCGCAAGCAGGCCAACAACGTGGATGGTGCTGCGGTCTACATCCAGGTTCTGGGCAGGACCCCAACCGCCGCTCAGCGTTCGGCATTCGTGACCGGCATGCAAGACGTGGGGTTCGTGGCCACCACCCGAGCCCTGCTTCGTGAGAGCTCGTTCGCAACGCGAGCCGGCTAGTCCGAGGCCTCTAGGCGGTCGAGGATCGGATCCTCGTCGGCCAACAGTTGATCGAGTTCGGCGCGCTGATCTTCGCTGGGTTCTTCTATCCACCACTCGAATGCCTCGATGGCCCGAACCTGCTGTGCGCTCAGCGCCAACGCGGTGTGGGATGAGGCGCTCTGCCAGTTCGCGAGTTCGGAACCTTCGAGTTGTTCGTCCTCGAGAAGTTTGGCGATCGGTACCGGTTTGGCGATCGGGAACAGCTCGACCTCCGCGTAGTGGCGGTGCTGCTCGCTTCGAACCGCCGGCCCGAGCGGCAACTCTCCCGGCAACAGTGCGGTGTTGGGCGGCAACTCCAGGTTGGGTGCTACAACCTCTCCAACTGCCCACAGCCCGACCACACGGTTGCCGTCCGTTCTGACCAAGAAGCACGGTGTCGATGGCTCGAGGCTTTTGGTGGTGGTGGGTATTCGGTAGATCTGACCGAATCTGGCGAGCACCGTGTCAAGGTCGAGATCGGACTTGGAGGCACGCAGGATCCAACCGGCAACAGAGTCTGATTCGTGGGTTGGTTCGGCTTCGCTCACCTCATGATGTTTGCACTCCCGTGACCGCGAGCGCGCAACGACCTATCCTGCCCGTGTGCCAGCTGACCTTGCTCTCAAAGCCATGAACGCGAGCCACCGTGTTCTTCTCAAGCTCTCCTTCGGAAAGATCGGTTGGAAAGTCGGCCCCATGCCAGTGGTCGAGTTGACCACCACCGGTCGAAAGAGCGGGGTGCCTCGCGCTGTGATGCTCACCTCGCCAATCCAGAACGGTGATGAGATCGTGATCGTCGCTTCACGTGGAGGCGATGACCACCATCCGGCTTGGTATCTGAACCTCGTTGATGACCCCAACGTTGAGGTATCGCTGGGCGGCAAACCCAAGAAGCCCTACACCGCGAGGGTTGCCACCCCGGAAGAACGCGCTGAGATGTGGCCAACCGTCGAATCCACGTACAAGGGTTATGCGGGATACCAGAAGCGCACGGACCGGGTGATTCCCCTCGTTGTGTTGAGCCCGGTCAAGCAATGAACAGAACCAGATTCGTCGCAGTTGTCCTGTCCGTTGGGCTCGTCGTCGGTGGATGTTCAGGCTCATCCAACTCCTCATCCAACTCCAACTCCAACTCCAACGCGACCACCTCGAGCTCGAATACTTCAAGCTCGGCCACATCGACCACGGCTGCACGCAACGACGACTCAGAGGCACAGAGCGCAGCTAGCTCCGGTTGTGGTATCGAGGCCGACGTGGCTCGGGTGGACCCGAATCAGCGCCCCGGAGATGTGACCCAGGACATCGACATAGACGGACAATCGCGCCACTATCGCCTCGGTGTTCCCGAGAGCTATGACCCGACCAAGCCTGCGCCGTTGGTGCTCAACCTGCACGGCAGCGGATCCAATGCCCTTGAAGCAAGTGCCTACGGGGATGTGGCGCGGCGCGCGGCGCATCGAGGGATGATT
>JAGQSI010000199.1 GCA_020439605.1 Acidimicrobiales bacterium
CATTGTTGAGGTTGTCAGTGGGTACGGTGCAGCCCCTACCCCGGACCAGGACGGTCCGGCCATATGGTTTGGGCTAGTTGTGGACGTAGCCGATCTTGATGAGTTGGCCCTTGTGCTCGGTGATGGGTTGAGCCGGATTCGTCCCGCAGTCCAAGCGGGCAGACGCATCGCCACGCTGAGACACAGAGATTTCGGGATTGGTACCGCGCTAGCAGCCATGGACAGCCACGCAGACAAGTAGGGTCATGGCGAAATGTTGGATCATGTTTTCACCGACGCCATCGGTGCGCTGCGAGACACCGTTGAAGGCGCAATGCTCGAACGTCAGGCGTTCGAGGAGCGATTTCAAACAGACGTGTTGCTCGGGGACCTCACATGGGAAACCTCGTATGCACTTCCTGGAGAAGGGTCTCCGCCGAGAGCTCGCGCAGACCTGAACCTTGACTGGCCTACCTGGTCCCAGACGGCATATCGATCGTGGTACATCGGCGAGCCGACCGATGAGCCTCCACGGATCGAGATCGAGATCGTGTTGCGGATTCAGCGTCTCGCCGAGCAACCAGATCCTTCCAAGGTTCTCGCGGTACTACCAGCAGAGTCTTCTCTCATCGGCAACGATCGCCTCATCAGATCCGGCCCAACCGTCGAGACCATCCACGGTGAAGACCTCAAAGACGTCGAATGGGCAATTGAAGTGTCATATGAGGGGACATACGAACTAGATGAAGAGGTCCTCGCCGATGGGTCCAAGCTCGATGAACACTTCAGCTCGATGGGTGGCTGGATCGCCTCAACACTGGTTCGTCTCGGAGATCTGACTTTCGAGTTCCTCGCACCCGACGAGGAGTAGGCCCTGCGCTCAGGCGCCGCCTTGAGTGGTGGTAGTGGTCTCGGGTTGAGTTCCGACCTCGCCCTCACAGAACCTGCCCGTCTGGAAGTTCTCCAACTCAAAGCGCTGCGGAGGGACACCTGTTGTTGCGTATCCAGTTCGTAGGTTCTCGGCTTTGTATCGCACCCCAGCCACCCCCTTTACGTTCCTGACGACCATTAGGCGAAGGACTGCGCCGCTGCGCGGTGTGTTGTACTTGACGACCTCTGTCCAACCTGCGGGAAGCGCACCTACCACGAACGACGACATTGCAGTAGGCGGACCGGTGACGGCCCAGTAGGGCTCGGAATCCTCATTCCATAGCTCGATGCGAACGATTGGAGCGGTGGCACAGTCAGGAATGTGAGCAATCTGGAATCCGCCGACCTTTTCAACTCCGAGCAGGTCCACCCACGGATCGTCGCCCTGAAGGTCTTTACCAACCGATGGAATAACTCCGCTGATGTTGGACCAAAATCCAAAGACCCCAATGGTCATTGCGCCGAGCAGAACCACGATCACAGCCACCGATGGACCCCGCCGCTGCCACCATCTGGCTGGGCGGAACTTCTGTTGAGGGTTGGGGTCCTTGGCCATGTCCTATCAACGATCCCACATGAGCAACACCTAGAGCTACGTCTTGCGCAATCAGGTCTCAACCGGAGTGCTCAAGGCCCTCGATTATGGCTCGTCCATTTGAGCACCCAATACGGGTAGCGCCTGCTTGAATCATTGCCTGAGCACTTTGGGTATCGGCGATTCCACCCGCTGCTTTCACCCCTAGACGCCCACCTACGGCTCTGGCCATCACACTCACGGCGTGAAGCGTCGCTCCGCCGTCTGGGTGAAATCCCGTTGAGGTCTTGACGAAGTCCGCTCCAGCATGCTCTGCGGCCTCACAGGCTTTGATGATCGCTTCGTCGTCACGAAGTGCACCGGATTCGATTATCACCTTGAGCACTGTCGGGCTCGGCACTGCTTGCCTAACCGCCTCTATGTCTTTGGTGACGAGGTCCCACCTGCCGGCGGTGGCAGCTCCAAGATCTATGACCATGTCGATCTCGGTGGCACCGTCCTGCACTGCTTGAGCTGCTTCGGCTGCTTTGATGCACGAGCGGTGCGCCCCTGATGGGAAGCCGACCACCGTACACACAGCGATCTGTGGCGGTAACGCTGCGGCTGGTAAAGGGAGCTGACTTGGCGATATGCAGATTGCTGCAACGTCAAGCGCAACCGCCTCACCACAGAGCATGGCGATCTGGCCAGGTGTGGCAGTGGGCGATAACAGCGTCAGATCAACCATCCGTGCTAGCTGAGCGCGTTCCATGGCTCCATGGTGCCACCGCCCGGGCGGCCTTCCACCACTTGGGCGATGGGTCGGCCGTATGTAACGGCCTTCTAAATGAACTCGGGCTCAGCCGAGTTGCTCAACCATCTGAGCGAGATTCATGCCCGGGCGAGGACCGATGTGCCCAATAACCGCACTAGCAGCCATCGAACCCAGTTGGCCGCACTCCTGCAATGGTTGGCCTTGTGACCAGCCATAGAGAAACCCTGCCGCGTAGAGATCGCCTGCACCAGTGGTGTCAACCACGTTGGCAACCACCCGCGGAGCAACTTCGATGCGTTCTTCAGCAGTCACGATGACAGAGCCCTGCGCTCCGCGTGTGACCGCAGCAATCTCACAGTGGCCACGAACCGCGTCCACCCCTTCATCAAATGATGAGACCTCATATAGACGAATGATCTCTTCCTCATTGGCAAAGAGAATGTCCACGCCCCCGGAAACCAGAGCGAGAAAATCTTCGCGGTGACGCTCTACACAAAAAGAGTCGGACAAGGTGAGCGCCACTTTGCGACCAGCACTGTGGGCCGAAGCAGCCGCTGCACGAAACGCTTCTTTGGCATCGTCACGATCAAATAGGTACCCCTCAAGGAAAGTGACTTTGGCCGATGCGATCAGATCATGGTCAAGATGATCGCCAGACAAGGTTGCGGATGCACCCAGATAGGTGTTCATGGTGCGCTCGCCGTCCGGGGTGACGATGATCATGCACCGCCCTGTCGGATCCCCCTGAGTAGCAAGATCCGCGCTGAAGTGGACACCGAGCGAGTTGAGGTCATGGCTGAACGCGTTGCCCAGATCATCATTTCTAACCCGGCCGATGTAGGCGCCACGACCCCCGAAGGAGGCCACGCCAGCAAGGGTGTTTGCAGCAGAGCCACCGGACATCTCTGTCTTTTCACCCATCGCCGAGTACAACTCTTGGGCGCGCTCCGTCTCGATCAGGGTCATGGATCCCTTGGTCAGATTCATCTCCTCAAGAAAGGAATCTGCCTCCGTACTCAAGACATCTACCAATGCATTGCCTATGCCGAGTACATCAAATTTCGCTGGTGAGGATGAGACGCTGTTCACAAGGGCGAAACCCTAGGCGACGACACCACCACTCACGTGGTTGGGAGTAGCGTTTGGCCATGACCAGCCGTCGTTTCGCCACCATCGCCACAGCCGTTGCTCTTTGCTTTGTGGGTCTCAGTGCTTGTGGCTCAAAGGGCTCAGACACCTCGGCACAGGCAAAGACCACTACGTCCTCCAAGCCGGCCGTGACCACCACTACGCAGGCAGCTCTCACCACGACCACGCAGGCCACTACAACAACCACCGATCCGAGTGAATCCAGCGAGGGGCGAGACACCGAAACCAGTGTCCTGGACACCCTTCCCGATGGTTCTCACTACGGGTTCATCGCGGGAACTGAAGATGCCACGGTCGAGGGTCAAAAGGTCCAGGCCATCATCTGGGATGAGGTTGAGTTCCTCACTGGACAAGCGGCGATAGATGCTGCAGACGAGGACGGTGCCGTTCTAGATACGGACTACTACGTAAGGAACCTGAATCAGCAGGTGAAGCGAATCGCTGTGGTGCCAGAAGCTCAGGTCTGGACTCTCGCTGGAGATACGGGCCCAGATTTGGCCCCCTCGAGCGTTGACGAGGTG
>JAGQSI010000200.1 GCA_020439605.1 Acidimicrobiales bacterium
ATGATCACCGAGATCGATGCGTCACGTCTGCTCGTTCACCGTGCAGCATGGATTGCGCGCAACTCCAAGTACGTCAACGCTGAAGGTTCACAATCCAAGCTCAAGGCCGGCCGCACCGCCGTGTGGGTTACCGAGCGCGCCATTCAGATCCTTGGTGGCTATGGCTACACCCGTGAGTACCCGGTGGAGCGCATGCACCGTGACTCCAAGATCTTCGACATCTTCGAGGGAACCGAGCAGATCCAGCAGCTCGTGATCAGCCGGGCCATCTCCGGTCTGCGCATCGAGTAATTGTTGGTAGTTCCCTTATCCGGATGCTTGTTCTGGAAATCAGGGATTTAGGAGATTTAGAGGTCTGGCTGATCGAGTGTTCCAACAGGGACACACGCTCAGCCAGATCTCTTTTTGCTTATCGAAGAGACTGAGCATGCCATTGTGGAAACGCTTGTCGGTGCTCTGCCAAGTCAGTGCGAGCTCGATGTCAGCGCATCTCAATGACCCGCTCGCCGTTGGCCACCATCGCGACGATCTGCTCTACAAGGGGCTCGAACCATGCCAAGAGTGTGTCGCGGCGAGTGCCGGCGGTAGCTGGGCATCAATTAGGAAGCGCACAGTTCACGAGGCAATCACTACGGCGTGATCAGCCTGTGCCGCTGCATAGACGAGGCATGCTTTGATGTCTTCAGAGGTTAGGTACGGGTAGTCCTCAAGGATCTCTGCTTCGTTTGCATTTGCGGCGAGGAGCGCTAGTACGTCAGAGACACGCATGCGAGTACCACGAATTACTGGTGTACCGTGGACCACACTCGGATCAATCGTGATTCGTTCTGACGACGCCATGCAAACAGGGTATCTAATCGTGTGATTGTCGGCCGGGCCATCTCAGGGCTTCGCATCGAGTAGGACCCTTCTGACCGCCCAGCGCGGCGAGATGAACACAAGGAGTGAGATGTGGGGCGTGGCTGAGAAGCTGCGCTCCACGTCGTTTGTCGCTAAGGTCCCAACCGATGGAGCAAAGCGAATCTGGCGCGGACCTGTTGCATTGGCTGCCTACTGCTGCCATTTGGATCCAAGGCGAAACGGTTGTGGCGGCCAACTCTCATGCCGTGGCCGTGCTTGGAACCACGGATCAAATGCTTGAACGCATACATACTCAAGATCTTCGTGTGTTGCTGTCACGGGTTGCCGGGTTCGAGCAGTCAGGCGATCAGCCGAGCGATCCGGAGGTTCTGGTCCGGGTGGGCCAGGCGCCACTAGGTCGTTACATCGAGTTTCGCCTAGGCGCACATCCCAGTGGGGGAGTGCTGGCCATGGTTCGTGACGTGAGCGAACGTGAACGCCTCGACGCTGCAATCGCCGAATTTGCGACCGGTGTCTTCACAACCGATGGTGACCTTGAGGTCACATGGATACCCAAGCGGGTTTCGGCTTCGGTGGGTCTTCCCCGTGAAAGATTCGTGGGAACGTCAACTTTCGATCTGGTCCATCCAGATGATCACGTGGCCACCCACGAATTGCTGGACCGTGCGAAGTCCATGTCCGGGGTTCGGTGCTCTCGCCGTCTTCGAGTGCGCCTCTTGGATCAGCCCGAGGTCTGGTGGCCTGTAGTGGTGCATGCCATTTGGCGTGGCGACGATCCCGCTATCGGTGGGTTGCTGATTCGTTTCGACATGGATGTCGCCGGCGGTGCAGATCTGCGTGAAGCGGAGCACACCGCACAAGCGCTAGTAACCCTTAGCCCCACCTCCACCACCGGGTCTCTTCACCTTGATCTGGCAGGAACTCTGCTGCAGCGCTCCACGCGTGTGCGTGAGATCTTGAGATCGCTGGGCGACGACGGGGACCAGAAGTGGCAGGAATGGCTACGCCCAGAGGATAAAGAAGTGGTCAACGAGCGCATTGCGGGCGCTGCTTTGGGTTCGCTCATGCCCCCGGCGGAGGTGGGCTTCCAACTTGGTGACACTGTGGTGTGGGCTCGTCTCGATGTGATGCCTTACCGAGACTCCGAGGGACATGTTGTTGGAATGTTTGTCAACATCGCCGACCACACCGACGAGCGTGAAGCACGCAATCAGTTGGCTGCTGCACGTGAGGAGCTGTGGCATCTTGCCAATCATGATGCTCTGACCGGTTTGGCTAATCGTTACCAGCTCGCCAAACGGTTGTTGGCTGCTCTCAGCAACGATGACTTCGCCGGCTCAGTGCGCAAGACGGCAATCATTGTTTGCGACCTTGACCGGTTCAAGGAAGTAAACGACAGACACGGCCACCGAGTGGGCGATGAAGTTCTCGTCGAGGCAACAAGGCGCATCTCGTCTGCTGTAGATCCAGGCGATCTCGTGTGTCGCTTTGGTGGCGATGAGTTCGTGGTTCTGAGTGAAAACGTGCGCTCCAACAAGGACCTTGAATCTCGGGTGCAGCGCCTCTACCAGCGCTTCGATTCGGTGTTCGTGGTGGATGGGCTCACGTTTGACATTGGTATCAGCATCGGATCCGCGGTGTCCGAACCGACGGACCTACAGGACCCTGGCCAGCTCATTCTTCGCGCGGATCGAGAGATGTACGCGGCCAAGGCGCTCGGCAAGGACCTTGGCCGGTAACACCTGCGGTTGTGCTGTAGCTAGCCCTTCACCGTGATGGTGTTGGTTGCATCCTTCTTCACGGCCTCTGGGGTAAAGGCAACGGTGCGCCAGTTCTTCTTGGAGAATCGTTCCGTAACAGCGGTGTACAGCTCCGAGTTGCGATCCTCGGTATTCCCATAGGTGAGGAAGACCTTGGCTTGGGGACCGTTCTCTCCGTAGGCGAGTGCCATCAGGAACGATGTGCCGTAGGTGATCGGGTATCCGCTCTCGCCGTCAACTCTCATCAGCGGTGAATGGTTGGTGATGGATTCACGCTTGGATTCCACAAGCTTGGGGTCTCGGATGGACCAACTCTTGGAGGACGAAACAATGTTGGTTGTTCCATCGAAGGTGCCGCCGCCATGGATCGGGATCTTCTCTCCGTTGCGCAGCGAGAACTGGATCTCGCCGAGCTCAACATCGGGGTCGAAGCCCGCAGCGTCTAGCGCCTGAACTGCTCGGGCAAGATTCTCCAGGATCAGGTCTGCCTGCCCGCCGGCTACAACCGGGGCCAAGCCGTTCGGGGTTGACAGCGGCTTGGTCGGGTCGAACGGGGTGGCCCACAGAACTCCGGCGTCAAGCAGGTCGCTGTATTCAAAGCGGCTCATGAACTCCCGCCATAGCGCGGCACCTTTGCTGTCAAGGTCATAGACGCCGTCCCATTCCGCCAGAACCCCGCAGGCCTGTGAGATGTCTACTGTGGCGCCGGGCAGTCCGTCTACTTCTTCGTCCTCCGATTCAAACGGGGGCACCGTGACCTCTGCGGTGGATCCGCAGCGCTCGACCACAGCTTCACGTAGCTCCCGTGCGGTGTAACCAACATTGTCGAGAGAGGCATCAGCCAACTCGTCGAGCGAGAACACGCCGTCCTCTCCGCTGGCTCCAGAAGCAGTGGTGTCGTCAAGCACCGTCGCGTTCTCACGTGTCCGAGGCGATCGCGCAGTTTCTTGACGACCGTGAAGCGGTGAATAGTCGCCTGTCAGGAACTCGGTGGCGTGAGCCATCCAGAACGAGTCGTTGGCGTTGAAGACGTAGTCGTCGCGACTGACCTGAGGCTGCTCCTTGTACGGCACCAAGCCCGGGTCTCGGGCGCCTTGCTCGTCGACCCATTCGTTGACGGGGTCTGAACCGTTGAGCAGGATTGCCCCGTTGTCTGCAGCGATCTTGACGATCGGGTTGGCTTCAAGCGCGGTCTCGTAGTCGGCCAGAGCCCCCTCGGAGAGGTTGGGAGTGGCCGA
>JAGQSI010000201.1 GCA_020439605.1 Acidimicrobiales bacterium
GGCTGGATCGAGCCACTGATCCCATTTGTCCGCTGGAAGTATCAGAGGCATCCGATTGTGTAGAGGAGAAATGTCCTCGTTTGCCTCTGTTGTGATGATGGTGGCGCTGAGCAAGAACTCTGGGCGCTCTGGGTCTGGTCTCCAGTACTCCCAGAGGCCAGCAAATGCGAGAAGCTCACCATTGATGGGTGAGATGTAGAACGGTTGCTTTCGCTTGGTGCGAGCAATGTGCTCCCACTCATAGAAACCGGTTGCTGGTATGAGACAGCGCTTACGTCTGAGTGCAGATCTGAAGGCCGGCTTTTCTGCGAGAGTTTCGGCCCGGGCGTTGATCATTCGGGCGCCGATCTTCGGATCCTTCGCCCACGACGGCACCAACCCCCAGCGATGCAACTTCACCGCACGCTCACCTTCAACGACTCTGATGGTGGTGATGTCGCGGGATGGAGCGATGTTCCATGAAGGTGAGGTCGCCTGATCGGGACCTAGCTGAGCATCAAAGACATCAGCTATCTCATCGGAGGTTGCAGCAGCTACGAATCGACCGCACATAGCCCGAACGCTACCGCTAGCTGGGTCGAGTGGCGGCCGAGGGTGCCCAGCGGCTCTGTCTCGGCGGCGGCGACTGACCGTTCGGGTTGAAAGTGACTAGTTCGTCCAGGCCGTGGCCAAGCGCCGATAGGACGCTCTCAAGATCACCGGAGGTCAGTTGGCTCAACACGACATGAGTGGTTTCCACGCCGTCAACTATCCGAAGTTCGAGATCGTTGCCGTCCCCTTCGTCCACTTCTATTCGTGGCCCCGATGGTTCTCGCTCGAGTCGATCCACACGTGCGCCCAACTCAGCGAGCTTGATGGCAAGTTTGTCGATGCTTTCATCGTTGGGTGCGTCTACCGGGATTCGGGGTTGGACCGGACGATCTTCGTATACGAATCCCTCAAGGCCACGCCGTTCGACATGTTCCCAGCGTTGGCGTAGCTCGTCCCCACCAAGGCCCACCGAGTCGCACTGGTCCATGATCTCGCACCATGGGTGGGGGAACTCATGGGTGATGGCGTCTATTAGATCTCTGTCGAATGGAGCGTCGAAGCGTTGCTCAAACAGGTCCGACACCCCACAAAGTTCCAGTGATGTACGCAAACGAAGGCACTTTGTGCAGCGCCCACAGTTGTTCATCGATACCCCTTGCCAACAAACCTGTAGGGTCTCTGCCACCAACGGCACCTTGGCTATGGATTCAACTCGCTGCCAGCGCGGTAGCGAGCCCGGGAAGTGACGAATCTCAAATCCTGGAAGCGACCACAGCCCATCTAGGTCCGGGTGTGAGCCCCATGGACGCAAGTATCGGGTCCAATGTGTTGGGGCGATGGTTGCTGAAGTGAGGCTGTTGCGCAGTGCAAGTCCGGTACCTGCGAGAACCGATCCATGGGTGTGAAAGCCCCAGTCCGTGTGTTGGTCTATCGCCGCTCGGATATCGGTTCTGACCGTGATCAACGTGAGCCCGAGGCGATCGGCGCAGGCCTGGGTATCGAGAATTGTTTGGGCACGAATGGATTCCGGTACGTGGACCTCGTTGTCCAAGGTGATCAGATGGGTTGGGGACTCGATGCTCGGGTCCTTCTGAAGCTCGAGAAGTGTCCACCATGAATCCACGCCACGGGTGAAGAAGAGACCATGCGGTGAGTTCTTTGGAGCCAGCTTTCGGCCGATCAACCCGAACCCGACTGCATCTTCACCGAGTGGTGCAATCAGTTCTGCTGGTCTCCAGCCGTACCACTCCTTGAGCAGTTCTCCTACCTTGCGAGCGCCTTCGTGCAGAGCAGGGGGCAGAGGTTCTTCCACAACAAGGTCTTGGCTGAGGCGACATGCAAGTACGTATGCCCCAGGAATTGCTGGGATGACGGACTGATCGTGAACGGCCAGCTCAGCCGGCGTGATCGAGGTGGACCAGGACATGTCCGCAACAGTTCCGGGTGCGGCCACGAAGTCATAGTGAAATGTGGCCGTATCGCCCTCTAGTTCTGCTGCGCTACAACGCAGATGTGCTCTCACCGTTAGATGGACGCAGGAGATCGGTGTAGAGCACTTTGCAGGCCATAGCAAAGCGCCAACACGAGAGCCACAACGCCGGCGCCCATAAGGCCGGTACATGCAGCTCCTAGGGCAACCGCTGCAAAGACCTGAATAGCGGCTGCGCCAGCTCGAGAAACTGGTGCCAACGAATCGAGTCGGTCATGAATCTGGCCGAGCGCTTGGGGCGTCTTACCGCTGCGACCAATCCAGACTGCCGAGCCACGTACCAGACCAAAGAATCCACCGATGGCCACGGCGGCAACTGGTGAAGCGCTCAGTGCTGCGAGTGCGACGGTAAGGATCACCCCGGCAGTCATGATGTAGGTGGCCAGGCCAAAACCGATCTGCCAACCGAATCCAGCCCCATAGACCCACGGGCGGTAACGCCGAAGCCAGGCGTCATTGACCTGACGTTTGAATATGGGCAGTGAGACTCCCCCCACGCCGAGATCGATCATCGCTGTAATGACCGCAACTCCCGCGCCAACCCCGAGAAGTGTTGTCTCTGAGAGCCCTGACGCATCGATGGCCGCTGCAATAATCCCAGCAAGTGCTCCGATGGAAAGCCCGCCCACTACCCCACCAACCATGAACCAACTAGCGGTGTAGGAGAAGCGGTGTCCTCTGCCGGCTTCGGTCATCGGTGTGATCGATGACAGCATTGAAAGTCCACATGGTGACCAGACTCCACGTATGGCGCTTATCGCCCCTACGAGCAGTGCCAGAACAACGATCAGATTCATGACAGTGATGGTAGTCATCACCCCGAGTGTTCGTTGGGGCACTTTGGGAGGAGTCGTTGGTCACAATGCCCTTGTTGCCCGGCAATTATGGGACCTTCGGCCCTTCGTAAAGCCTTGACCTACTGCAATTGTCAAAGCAGCACTGGAAACGAAACGAGGTCGTGCGATGAATCAGACCGAAGTTCCCGAGACGCCCCCCGAGGGCAGCTCCCGAGACAGTTGGATGTTGGTTCTCACCACGGTTGCCGCCTTCTCGATGATCGCGGCAATCATTGCGGTGGGTATCGGCATTCGCGGAGGAGGAGACTCTGAAGGCGGAAGTACCGCCTCTGGAGGTTCCAAGACCGTAGAGGTGACCCTTGGTGACATGTTCATCAAGCCCGCCACCTTGTCACTTGCTCCTGGTACCGAGGTGACCTTCAAGGTGACCAACGATGGCGCAATGCCCCATGACTTTGCCGTCAATGGCGAGAATGGGACAAAGCTGCTTGACCCAGGGGCCAGCGAGACCATCACCGTGAAGATCTCCGAATCCGGAGAGGCATGGTGCACGGTTGCTGGACACAAGGCCGCAGGCATGGTCATGAAGATCACGGTCGAAGGCTCCGCAGGTGGCGGCGAGACCGCCAGCGGTGGTGGCAGCGCTGCTGCAACTCCTACGGGAGCGCAGATAGATGCGACTGCAACCCCAACTGCGGACTGGAAGCCCTATGACCCGAACTTGGAGCCAGCACCCGGCGGCAAGGAGCACGTAATTGCTCTAACAGCCGAAGAGACCGAGATCGAAGTGGCTCCCGGAGTCACCCAGATGTTGTGGACCTTCAACAAGATGAGCCCCGGACCTCTGCTGCGAGGCAAGGTTGGCGACATCTTCACAGTCACTCTCACCAATGAGGGCGAGATGGGTCACTCGATCGACTTCCACGCATCGAAGGTTGCATGGGATGACGAGATGCGCACCATCCAGCCTGGTGAAAGCGTCAAGTACCAGTTCGAGGCCAAGCACGCCGGCTTCTGGATGTACCACTGCG
>JAGQSI010000202.1 GCA_020439605.1 Acidimicrobiales bacterium
CAGTTAGCGGCCAGAAGTTCCTGAAGGTGAGCCTCAACCCCGTCCTTTTGCAGCCCCGGGTCCACACCGAGATCCCAGTCAGAATCGCTGAGCACCTCGGCAATGGTGATGCGCAAAGTCTCACCCTTGGGGTTGGTGACGGTCCACAGACCCTCTTGTTCCTCAACCCGATTGGGGGCATTCATCCAGTTGAGAGGCTTGTAGGCACCGCCATCGGCATGGATGGCAACACAGCCATCGGCCTTGATCATGAGCAGGCGGGTGGCCATGGGCAAATGCGCGCTGAGTCGACCCTGATAGTCAACAGAACACTGGGCGATCACTAGGCGCATTTGGGCGACGATAGCTTGCCGATCGGGTACCCTTTGCCCCGGCGGCCCTGCGTCGCTTCGACTATCCACCTGCCCGAGCGAGCCTCTATGAACTCCGATCGCGATTCAGCCGGTCCAGAGCTCGCTCCTCGTTTTCAAGCTGTCATAGGTCAGCTCAGCCAACTCGGCTTGCAGACAGCGGATCTAGATGAGGTTCTGCGTGCGGCAATGGTTGCAGCAGCAGAGGCGCTAGATCTCGGTGAGGCCGCCCTGTTCGTGCTCACCCCGGATGGAAAACAGCTCGAAGCCAGGGTTGGATTGTTCGACGGCACGGTTGCGGGGCGTAGATCGGTCGGCAAGATCCGTTTGGACATCAACACCGGATCCCTCCCCGGCTACACCATTCTTGAGGCCCACACCGTGGTGTCCACAGACCTCGAGAACGACCCGAGATTTCATTCCCCGGCACGGGCGTTCTCGTTCCCCGGCAGGTCCGCCATTGGGGTGCCGATCGGTTTCAACTCCCATCCCAGCGGCGTGTTGATGCTCTATGACCGCCAGATCCGCAACTGGAGCGACGAGGAGGTGCACTTGGTACGAGAAGTGGCCACCATCGTCGGCCTGGCCATCCAAAGAGCCAAGATAGAACAGGACCTGCGGGACTCGAGCGCCCGGCTCAACTCGTCGCTCACCGCCGGCGGAATCGGCTCATGGGTTTGGGACATGGCCGCAGACGTTGTGGAACTGAGCGACGTCGCCATGAAAATCTACGGGGTCACGCCAGTAACATTCGAAGGAACCACCAAAGCCTGGATGGCGATGGTTCACCCCGAAGATCGTGCCAAGTTCGTTGCGGACCAAAGCGATGGTCCCGTGGATTGGAAGGACCGCCCGGACGAGGAACGAGTGGTGTTTCGCATCATCCGTCCAAACAACGGCGAAGTGCGCTGGGTCGAGAGCTGGGGCCGATCAATGGTCACCGAAGGCAAAGGAGCGCACCGCGTAGGCGTGGTCGCAGACATCACAGATCGTTTGATGGCCGAGCGAGAACGCCAAGAAATGCTCGAACGTGAACAAGCCGCACGCCACGAAGCAGAAGCCACACGGGAGAGACTCACGTTCTTGGTGAAGGTAGGTTCCCTGCTCGGCGAAAGCCTGGAACTTGGCGGCAACCTTCAAGCGCTCACAGAACTGTGCGTGCCATATCTTGGCGACATCTGCATGGTTAGTTTGTTTGACGACGACGGCCTGTTAACCGAGGCTGCGGCTTGGGGAGTTGACCCTGCAGCTCTCGAAGACATGCGAACGCTGCGGCGTCGCCGTGCAGAACTCGGCGGCTACGGCGGTGTCTACAGCGAACTAGCAGTGGCTCACGAGGGCAAGACCGTCTACTCGATCATGACCGATGAGGACTTCCTCAACTCGGCATCCGATGAAGAACACCTCGCCACATTTCACCGATTCAACGGCCGCCACATCGTTGTCTCACCGCTGGTTGGGCGCTCCGGGGTCCTTGGGGTTCTGGCCATGGTGTGCCATACACAGGGACGCTCTTTCGAAGACGACGACGTTGCGCTCATAGAAGAGATCGCCACCAGAACCGCCTTGGCCATAGACAACAGCCGGCTCTATCAGTCCCGCAACCGGGTGGCGCGCTCACTACAGGCTGCACTGTTGCCGCCCGCTCTGCCCGAGACCGTAGGACTCGCCATCGCCACCCGATACGAAGTGGCCGAAGCCGACGCCGCCATCGGTGGAGACTTCTACGACGTGGTTGGCCTCGGCGAAAACACCTGGGGAGTGGTGGTTGGAGACGTGTGCGGGCGTGGCCCAGACGCCGCAGCGCTCACCGGGCTCGTGCGTCACACCATCCGCACCGCGGCAGTGCACGAGACCAAACCGAGCGTGGTGCTCGCCAACACCAACGCTGCGGTACTTCAACAAATCGAAGACAGCCGGTTCTGCACCGCAGCGTTCTTGCGGGTGGAGGTTGTTGATGTTCAATCCGGACAGATCAACATCGTTGTGTCATCAGCCGGACACCCTCGCCCGATCCTGGTTCGAGTCGACGGCAGCGCCTCAGCCATCGAATGCTCAGGGACGTTGCTAGGTGTGGTTTCCAACCCGAAACTGCGAGAGGTGGAGGTCACCTTGTCCGCGGGAGATTCGATCGTGCTCTACACGGACGGGGTGACAGAAGCGCGCCGAGACGAAGAACTCTTCGGCGAACAGAGACTGGTGTCGGTGGCCCGAAGCCTCGCAGCACACCCCGCTGAGGTCATCGCCACAGGGATCCAAGCCGCAGTGTCGGCATTTCGCCGATCGCCGCGCGACGACATGGCAATAGTCGTAGTGCAAGCGGTTGCTGCACCATGATTGGGACGTGAACGATCACCAACTAGCTGCTCACCTCGCCAACACCGCCGGTCAAATGTTGGTTGAGTTGCGAGAGAGGTTGGTGACACAAGGTGTCTCGCAACAGGAGATCAAGGCGCAAGGGGACCGGCTCGCTCACGAATACTTGATGCGTGAACTGGCGGCTCATCGCCCCGACGATGGCGTGTTGTCCGAGGAGGGTTCCGGAACCGATGGGCCGAGCGGGACACGGCGCCTCGGCATGCAACGGGTGTGGATCGTGGACCCGTTGGACGGAACCCGCGAGTTTGGTGAATACCCGCGCACGGACTGGGCCGTACACGTGGCGCTGGTGGTTGATGGTCGCCCGGTTGTGGGCGCTGTGGCACTACCGGCCCAAGGGGTGGTGCGGGGCACCGGCGTTGAGGCTGGTGCTGGTGCGGCTGGTTTGGCGGAGTTGCCGGCGGTGCCACGGGTATTGGTGAGTCGCTCTCGGCCACCAGCGATAGCCAAGTGGATCGCCGACTGTCTTGGCGGCGAACTGGTGGAGATGGGCTCGGCCGGGGCCAAAGCGGCAGCGGTGGTTCAGGGCCAAGCCGAGGTATATCCCCACGCAGGAGGCCAATACGAGTGGGATTCGTGCGCCCCCGTGGCCATGGCGCTCGGGTCTGGATATGTGGCCACCCGCCTCGATGGCTCGGAGTTGGTCTACAACAACGCAGATCCATACCTGCCGGACCTGTTGGTATGTCACCCGGACCTGCACGCCCGGGTTAGAGCCGCAATCGACTCCTTCCCGCACAGCTAGTGCCATTTCGTGCGACCGTTAGCGCCCCGTCGCCCGCCACTTAGCGCCCCTTCACCCGCTACTTAGCGCCCCTTCACCCGCTGGTTAGTGCCCCTTCGCCCGCTGGTTAGCGCCCCTTCGCCCGTTACTTGGCGCCCCTTCGCACGGCAGTTTGGCGCTAATTCCTGACTCAACTGGTCAGGAATAGCCTCCGGGTCCTACGCTTCGGGCCGTTATGTCCACCACATACGAGTTGTCACACCTTCGAGTGCTTGAAGCCGAGGCCATTCACATCTTTCGTGAGGTAGCCGCAGAGTTCGAGCGTCCCGTCCTGCTCTTTAGCGGCGGCAAGGACTCGATCGTCATGTTGCGC
>JAGQSI010000203.1 GCA_020439605.1 Acidimicrobiales bacterium
CATCGAGCTAGAATCCAAGTCATGTCGTCGTTGAGGACCTCGCCGATCGGGTCGTTGACGGCGATCTCTGGCTTCGACGCCCGGTTCGACGAGTCATTTGAGGCCGAGGCGTTCATCCCGGCCGATCTGCCCGATCGCGTCGGCCTACCCGGAGCGGTCTGGATGGTGGTCAGCGAGGCGAACGCCGAGTTGGGCCGCCTTGACGCGGCGGCCAGCCTGATTCCGAACCCTCAGCTGGTGACGCGCATAGCGACGCGCCGGGAGGCGATCGGAACCTCTGCGCTGGAGGGGACGTACGCGGAGCTCACCGAACTGTTCGCAGCGGAGGTGATCCCCTTCGAGGAGCAGGAGACCGAGGTCGCTCCCAACGTGCGGGAGGTCATGAACTACGCCCGCGCTGCCGATGCGGCATACGGCTGGATCGATGAGCGCCCGATCACCCTCGGGATGCTGGCTTCGTTGCAGGCCGAGATCGTCCGCGGTACCGAGAGCGATGGACCCGAATCGGGCTCGATCCGCCAGAGCCAAGTGTTCATCGGGGCCAAGCATCGGCGAGTGAGCGAGGCCCGGTTCATTCCGCCGCCCCCCGGCGACCAGCTGAGAGCCATGTGTGAACGGTGGGTTGACTGGATGACCGCGCCCGGGCCGGTTGAGCAGATTCAGCTCATCGCTCGTGTCGCCATGGCTCATTATCAGTTCGAGACGCTCCACCCCTTCACCGACGGCAATGGCAGGCTCGGTCGTCTCGTCGCCATCCTGCATCTGATCCGCGAGGGCGCACTTCGGTCTCCAGTGCTGTCGGTGTCACCCTGGCTCAAGGACCATGCCGACGAGTACCGCGATCACCTCCTGGCGGTGAGCAAGACCGGCGACTGGGCCCCTTGGATCGAATTCTTCGCTCATGCCGTGCGCGCCGAGTCTCGGTCCGGTCATGAGCGCATCATGCGTTTGCTCACCTTGCGTGAGCAGTTTGGCGACACGGTGCGCTCTGCGCTCCCGCGGGCGCGCCTCGCGTTGGATATTGCTGACGACCTCATTGCCTACCCGATCCTCTCCGTCTCGGATGCTCAACGGCGCTATGGCCGCTCGAACCAGGCCAACCGCAACGCCATCGCATCGCTAGTCGATCTCGGAGTTCTGGAGCCCTACAGCGATGCACGCTACGACCGCCTCTTCTGGAGCCGACGGGTCTTCCGGATCATCGACAGTTGATCGAGCGGACGGAAGAGGGGAACACGAGTCATGGAGGGTGAATCGGAGGCGGAAGACGACGTCGAGCTCGCCCAGCGGCTGCTCGCCGAATGGGACCAGGGGCGCGGCACCTCAAAGAGCGAGATCGAACGACGGGAGTGGGGTGATGGTGGGGCGCACGGCCGTCGATTCGATCGCTTCATCCGCCAAACGCTGGGCGTGGCGACCACCAAGCCATCTCGCCAGACCGACCGGATCGCCGACCTCGAAGCTCAGCTCCGGCGACACGGCCTCGTGCCGGCTGGACGAGACCTGGACGAGTGGGAGCAGCAGCTCGATCACGGGCGGCGTGCGGCCCTCGCCGCGCTTCGAGTGTGGAACGACCCCACGGCGGCCTTCCGTACAGAGAGCTTCGCGCTCTTATTCGTCACCGCGTGGAACAGCATCGCCCTGGCGGCTCTGCAGCAGGCAGGGATGGAGTGGCGAGACCTCGATGAGCATGGCGATCCGCGATTGGTTGACGGACGTGAGCGTGCGCTGGAGACCACCGACCTCATCGCCTTGGCCTTCGACGGCGGCCGGCACCTAGGCCTCCGTCGGAACGTCGGGTTCTGGATCGGATTGCGCAATCAGGTTGCTCACCGTCACCTACCGGCGCTTGATGTCACAACGATCCCCCAGGCACAGGCGGGCCTGCTCAACCTCGAAGGTGTACTTGAGGATCGCTTCGGACCCGACTTTGTCTTGGCTTCAGCGCTCTCGGTGCCGCTGCAGCTCACCGGGTTCCGCGACCCCGGGGTCTTGGCGTCCGTCAAGACGCTGCAGGCCTCGCTGCCCCTCGACGTCCAGAACTACCTCAACGACCAGGCCACGTTGAACTCCGAACTCACCGACGATCCCGCGTACATGCTCCGGGTCACCTTCATCCCGGCTGTCCCAGCCTCCGGTCGAAGCCCCGATGCTGTCGCCAATTTCGTGAAGCCGGGCGAGGTCACCGAGGACCTCGCTCAGGCGCTAAAGGAGTACACCGTCGTGACCAAGGTTGTGAAGGCGGAACGGCCGCACCTCATCGCTACCCAGGTGGTGGAGGCGGTGAGCGATCGGATCCCGTATCGGTTCACGATCCGGATGCACACGCTGGCAGCTCGGAAGCTCAAGGCGCGACCTGAGAAGGACGTCGATCAGACGGTCACGGATGCCCGCTACTGCGAATACGTCACGTCGGTGAAGCGCCACCTCTACAGCCAGGCGTGGATCGAACGCCTCGTTGAGGAGCTCTCAACTGAGGCCGGATTCCGGGAGGCAGTTGGAGAGGATCCGACTCCGAGGGATTGAAGGAATGACTCTGGAACGGGGCCACGTATTCAGCCGTGTGCACCTACTGGCAACCTCGTGTTGAATGACACTTGCGTAGTTAGCCTGCGGGGTCTCGGATGCCTTGCAACGCTTGACGCGGCGTACTCTCAACCTTCTTTAGAGCGTGTTTAGAGCAGGCCTGTCGGCCGCTCCGCTTCAGTCGTAGAGGCCCAAGTCCTCGGCATCCCTGGTCATCTCGTCGAGCGCTGCCCGACGCCTCGCTGCCTCGGCATCCTTCTCGGCCCCGGTGGAGTCCCGTGATTCGGAGGTGGCCTGGACGAGGGCGAGCCAGCAGACGAGGTGGACGTCGTCGTCGGTGATCTCGGGGAGAGGTTCGGGGGCTTCGTACGGCTGGAGGCCGAGCTCGCGGATGACCCGCAGGACGTGCTCGGCCTGCTCGGCTGGATCGTCGGTCGCTCCGAGCACGGTTCGGAACGTTCGGAGGATGCGCTCGGGGTAAGGCGCCTGAAGGGTGTCGACCGCCCGGTCGCTTGCTTCGAGCTCGACGCCTGAAGGCGGGTTGGCGCGAACGATCTCGGCAGCTCGGGCGAGAACCTTCGGGACCTTGGGTTCGAGGTTCGCCTTGTCGGCGTGCCAGTTCCAGTGTTCGAGGATGTGGTCACGTGCGAGCGGCCAAGCGTCGAAAGCGAGTTCGTAGGTGTTGTCGTCGAGCACCCGGGGCGTGTCGAAGGCGTCGAGCGGTCGGGCATGGTCGAGGCACGCCAGCGTGTCGTCGACGATGGTGGCGTCTGCTCCGTCGCCGAGCTCGACGTACCGGTACACGGGCCGTTCCCAGTCTCCGACTCGGACGCAGAACACGTTGAATCGCTCGGGGTTTGGTGCAGGGTCTTAGCTTGTCCTGAGGAGGACTTTGTATGAGTAAGACCCAGACGTTGTATCCGGCCGAGGTGCGTGAGCGTTCGGTATCGATGGTGTTTGACACGCTCGGGCCGGATGAGTCGTTGAAGGCTGCGTGTTATCGAGTGGCGCCGTTGGTGAACGTGAAAGCCGCGACGCTTTATGGCTGGTGCAAACAAGCACGTTCGAAAACGAGTGTCCCGGCCCGCAAAGCGCAGACGGTCGGCGAGCTCGAAGCTGAGGTGAAAGCACTTCGTAAAGAGTTGCGTGAAACAAAACGCGCGAACGAAATTTTGAAGGCTGCGACGGCTTTTTTCGGGGCGGAGATCGACCGCCAATCGCAGAGGTAGCCGGGTTCGTTCGAGCGAACCGCGAAGAATTCGGGGTCGATCCGATCTGTGAAGTGTTACAGGTCGCTC
>JAGQSI010000204.1 GCA_020439605.1 Acidimicrobiales bacterium
AGGTCGATGGGATCAACCGGGTGGCCTACGACGTCACGAGCAAGCCGCCCGGCACCATCGAGTGGGAATAAATCTGAATTTCCACTAGCCAAGAACCGGTTTTCTTGGTGAAATAGGTCTAACGGCCTAGAGACGCTGGGCCGTGCCGTTGGAAGGGGCGGCCGTGGCACCACTAGACGTTGAATCGGCGATGATCGAGGCCAAGGCCATGAAGGCAACGGACCTGGACATTTTGCGGTCCATCCCGGACCCGGTGGCGTGGGTGACGCGCAGTGGCCACGAAATGCGCGGCGATGGTTCGATGTCTCAAGAACTGTTCGATCCCACCGCCCCGTTTCGCGTTGCGTCTGCCGGTGTGGCGAACGGAACAATTGAATGTGTTGGCCAGCTTGTTTCGCAGGCTCTATCCACTGGGCAAGTGCAATCGGGCGTATTGCCGATAGACGATTCCCCGAACTCGGGACGAGTTGAGCTCCGCGTAGTGCCTAGGGACAAAGATCTTGTGCTCTGTGTGATGCGTGATGTCACAGATCGCCATAGGACCGAGAGGGCGTTGGGTGAGCAGGTTGCATTTGAGGCACTGGTTGCTGCCATCTCAACACGGCTGATGAGCTGTGCCGGCGAGAAACTCGATGAGAGGATCGAGGCAGGCCTGGGTGAGATCGCCATCTTCTTCGATGCCGACGAGGCCTTCATCTCCGAACTCTCGGTAGACGGTTCATCACTTCGGATCTCCCACAACTGGGAGAGATACCCGCAGCGGGCCTCCAGAGTTCGAGGCCAACGCGTTGAAATAGCCGGTTTTGGTTGGCTTGGACCTTCCTTCGAGCGCTCTGGCCAGGTCTACGCGCGCGGACGTGGCGCCATGCCCGGAGCTGCCACACGCCAAGCTCTGGTCCACCCAGATGACGAGGGTGCACTTTGGGTGCGCCTCGGTTTCGGCGGCGAGCTGGTGGGTCTATTGGGTCTGACGTGGCGAGAACACGAACCCCCTCCCTCCGATGACGTCTTGGGTCTGGTGCGATTTGGGGCAGATGCGTTCCTAGGTGCGCTCAAACGTAGAAGCGTGTCGCTGCTGGCCGAAGGTCAGGCCGAGGTCTTTGAGCTGATAGCGCGCGGGTCTCCTGTATCCAGCGCTCTGTGTGCGGCGAGGCGGCTGCTTGAGAGACACGTGCTCGGAGCGACCGTGGTCATCGCCACGGTCGAAGACAGTGGTGGATTGTCACTCGTAGTTGATCCTTCGAGACAGCTAGATGCGGAGTTGGAGTCTTGGTTCTCGGAGTTGACACCAGGGCTTGCGAACCCGTTCATGAGGGCAGTTGCCACCGGAGAATCTGTACTGATAGCAGACATCGGCGCAGATGCTCGCTTTGGTGTTCAGGCCTTGCCTGACAGCCGGTTTGCCAGTGCAGCGGTTCTGGCAGTTCGCTCCCCAAGATCTGGGCGCACGCTGGCTGTCATTGGAGTCCTTGGTGCAGAAGCCGGAGTTCCCGCAACGCGCGCCAGCGTCCAAGATTCTGTTGTTGCTCTAGTTACGGTGGCAGTGGAACGACACGATGATCAGCGGCGGCTTGCATTCCAAGCCACCCATGACTCCCTTACCGGCGTGGGAAATCGTGCCGCTCTGATGGAAAGACTCGGGCTGGCACTTGAACGTTCCAAGCGCGTCGGGAGCCTCGTTGGTGTCTTGTTCTGCGATCTGGACAACTTCAAAGATGTGAACGACCGCTACGGACACGATTGCGGTGACCGACTGCTCATCGAGGTCGCAACCCGAATCGGTCGAGCCATACGTCCCGCAGACACCGTTTGTAGAACCGGCGGAGACGAGTTTGTCGTGGTGTGCGAAGACCTGATCGATGCCGAACAGTGCGACGTGATAGCCGAGAGAGTTCGAGCAGCGGTGGAATCCACACCAATCGAGTTGGGCGAAATTCGAGTACCAATCGGCATCAGCGTCGGTGTAGCGGTTGCAGATCCACAGCTCGACGATTCAGGTCGACTCATGCGCAGTGCTGACCTGGCCATGTATGCGCTCAAGCAACGTCGCAGTGCCGTTCGCGCCGGTGAAGCGGACAGCTCACAGAGACCACAAGAACAGATCCATATCGACCTAGTTGGTATCGAGACGCGAGCAAAGCTGCTCGAAGACTCCCATCGGTCTCGCAGGGTCGGATCCACTCCTCATGGCAGAGACCCACTTGGTTCTCAGGTGTTGGCGGCCATGAACAACGACACCCTTGAACTTGCGTATCAACCGATCATCGGTCGTGATGGATCCTTGAGCGGCGTGGAGGCGCTCGTGCGGTGGGCGGTCGGCGATTCCGAGATATTGAGGACAGAACGGATTCTTGCTGCTGCAGCAGCGGAGGGCCATTCCTCAAGATTGACCAGATGGGTACTGAATCGTGCCCTGCGCGAGCAAGCGAAATGGTCAGCGCCTTCCACGCAGCGCACAGTCCCACTTCACATCAACCTGTCGCGATCGGATCTGCTTGAGCCAGATCTTGGCGGTGAGCTATCTCGTGTCCTGGCCGAACGGAACCTGGATATGGCCGCGTTGGTTCTAGAGGTGAAAGAGGACCATCTAACCCACAGCGATGAGGCCCGTGGAGTGCAAACGTTGAGTAGATGTGGGTTTTCTGTACTTGTCGAAGGTGCTGGACAGGGAGGCCTGCCAATCGATGTCCTGGCTAGTTCTCAGATCGCAGGAATCAAGCTGGGGACCTCTCTCGTGGGCCGCATCAAAGAGGGTGACGTGCTTGGGGTGGAAGCGGCACGTGCCTTGGTGCTCATGGGTCATGGGATCGGCTGGAGAACAATCGCCATGGGAGTGGAGACAGCGCACCAACGTTCGGTCCTATTTGGTTTCGGAGTGGACGCGATCCAGGGTCGAAATTGCGCAATGCCGATGAGCTCGAAGGAACTCGGGGGTTGGTTATCAGCACGAGTAACTAGTTAGGGACGTTTGTCGTAGCTAGTGCACCCGTTGGGTGTGAGGCAGCGCTAGGGCAGGCCGGCTGTTGAGTATCCACCGTCATCGGAACCGTCCTCGGCAGGTCTTGCCAGATGTGATTCCTCGGAGCTCTCGCTGTCTGGCTTGGTGATAGGAGCGTCCCAAACTCTCTCGGTGGCGTGAGCCTTTGCTTCTGCGGCCAGCGATCGCATTGCTTCGAGTCTGCGTCTGCGCCCGAGTGGGCCAAGCTTGAGCGAGGCGTATGAGATGCCGCCGAGGGGGATAGGCATCCAGAACTGCACCAAACGCCATGCCAACACGGCAAGGCCGGCGCTTGAGGCCGATGCCCCGAAACCAACCAACAGCGATGGCAGCGCTGTTTCCACTACTCCAAGCCCACCGGGCGTAATTGGTATGGCCGCGAGAACACCAGCCACTCCATAGGCAACGATCAGGTTGATCGGGTTGAGGGTGGTGCCGAAGGCCCGCAGAAACACCCAGAGTGCCGCAGCGTCAAGAAACCAGTTGGCGGCCGCCCACAATGCCCCTCGTCTCACCAACTCGGGTTGTTTCGCCAACTCCTGGATTCTGTCGGCCAACTGGTGGATGAAGCGCGCGGCTGTGTCTTCGTCCACATAGGGAAGGCGCCGCGCTATGGCGCGCAGGATTCGTTCTGCTCTGTCACGACCTTCGATGAGCAGGTAGACGAGTCCGCCAGCGAACAGCAACAAAAGCACACCCACGATTGCTGCGGTCACATAGAGCGGACGAAACCCGTTCATGGGGATGGAGATGAGTAGCGCTACCCACAAGATGAGGTTGAGCACCACTGCAGATCCCAGGCCAACGGTCGCGAGGCTGAACCCG
>JAGQSI010000205.1 GCA_020439605.1 Acidimicrobiales bacterium
GAGTCTGTGATCTGGCGACGATCCGCTGAGCCAGAGGTCTGACGCCTCGAACTGCGAACGATAGTTGGGGTTGAACTCGTAGCGGTGACGGTGGCGCTCCGACACGACGCTCTTTCCGTAGGCGGCAGCTACCTTGGACCCTGCCTCCAGCTCCGCGACGTAGGCACCGAGGCGCATCGTGCCACCCTTGTCCGTTACGTCTCGTTGCGAGTCCATCAGGTCTATCACCGGATGTGGGGTCTGGGGATCGAGCTCGGACGAATTCGCACCGGCGAGGCCAAGGACATTTCTTGCGTACTCGATGACCATCATCTGCAGCCCGAGACATAGGCCGAGGCAGGGAATGGAGTTCTCGCGCGCATATTGAGCAGCGGCAATCTTTCCCTCAGTGCCTCGCTCACCGAAACCTCCGGGAATGAGGATCCCATCGAGATCCTTCAGACGACCGGCAGCTAGCAGACCTTCTACGTCTTCAGCCTGGATCCATTCGATCTCGACCTTGGCTCCGTTGTGGAATCCACCGTGTTTGGTGGCTTCCACAACGGACAGGTAAGCGTCTATGAGCGTGACGTACTTGCCGATCAGACCAATCTTCACCGGCTTGGTTGCGGCCTCGACACGCGCAACGAGCCCTTCCCACTCTGTGAGATCGGGTTCTGGTCCATCGAGACGCAGGATCGAACACACCTCGGTGTCCAGGCCTTCCTCGTGGAGGACAAGCGGTATCTCATAGATGTTTGCGGCATCTGCAGCATTGACCACCGCTGTTGGTGGTACGTCGCTCAAGCTTGAGATCTTGCGCTTGAGTTCTGTAGAGATCGCGTCCTCACTTCGACACACGATGATGTCGGGTTGGATTCCTCGGCTTCTCAACTCGGTGACCGAATGCTGAGTTGGTTTGGTCTTCTGCTCGCCCGAGGGACCAATGAACGGGATCAGCGTGACGTGTACATAACAAACATTGTCACGCCCGACATCGAGACGGAACTGACGGATGGACTCAAGGAACGGCAGGATCTCAATATCGCCAACTGTGCCGCCCACCTCTGTGATCACAACATCCACCTCTGGCTTGGCCAGACGGGTGATGCGCCGCTTGATTTCGTCTGTGATGTGCGGGATGACCTGAACGGTCTTGCCCAAATAGGCGCCTTTGCGCTCTGCTGCGAGCACAGCCGAGTAGATGGACCCCGTAGTGGCATTGGAATCTCTGCTCAGGGGTTCATCGATGAACCTCTCATAGTGCCCGAGATCCAGATCCGTCTCTCCCCCATCATCGGTGACGAAAACCTCGCCGTGTTCGAAGGGATTCATGGTGCCCGGATCCACATTGATATATGGATCGAGCTTCTGCATAGTGACCCTCAGGCCCCTGGCCTTGAGAAGTCTCCCTAGAGAAGATGCTGTCAGGCCCTTGCCGAGCGAGCTGGCTACCCCACCGGTCACGAAGATGTGCTTGGTCACGGGTCTTCACCGTACCCCGAACAGCACCATCCATGTTGGGTTGGCGAATGAAATGGCTCTCAGACAGGAGTTGAGCGCCGCCCTAGCTGGTCAATCCATCGAAGCGCAGACGTTTTTGAGATCACGGCACTGAAGGAGACCTTCTCGCTCGCAAGGTTGAGAGCAACGAGAACGGCCAGTACCACCAATTGGGCCACTAGCCCGGTAGTAGCCACGATTCCTATTCCAACAGCTACTCCAACCACGTTGGAGCCAGCATCGCCGAGCATCAGTTCTTCTCGAAGATCGAACACGAATAGTCCTGCTGCGCTCCCTAGGAGCACCACCATGCCGGCCAACGCGAGATGTTCTGAGGAGCTCGCAGAACCCAGCACCAATGCGCCGGTGAACAGGCCAACCTTGGTGACTCTGCCGGGAGCACGATCGAAGAGATTTCCGACGTTTGCAGACAGAGCGATGATGAGAGCACCAACGACCAGTTCACCAAACTCGTCGGTTCCCAACTTGGAGGCAACGACCAATGACAACAACCCTCCCCCTACGAGTTTGATTGCCCCGGTGGACATCTGTCCTTTGACGATGCTTCCCAAGTGACCGCGAAAGCCTCTCGTGTCGCCGTGCGCCGCTAGATCATCGAAGAGTCCGAGCATCGCAAACCCACCCGCAGCTATTAGCGCCACCGCGAGCGATTGAGTTGCCATTAGGTTTGGCGTGAAATCAAATGCGATGAGAACAGAGCGCAACGCAATTACGAACAAGGCGCCGAACACCAACATCACGCCCGCACCTACCGGCACATCAACACCCCGGTAATTGCGCCGCTGAAGCACGGGAGCACCAAAAGCGGGCCTACTGAGCACCCATCCACCAAAGGAACCCGCGAAGCCCCCGAGGCCAAGGAGAAGAAGCCTCATGACGAAACTTCGCTTAGCTCATCTAGGTCGCCTTGCGCATCTAGGTCGCCTTGCGTATCTAGGTCGGACGTATCCCTCTGGCTAGGTAGCTCGAAAGGTGTAAGGGCCTCATATAGAACCGTGGGAAGAAACAACGTGAACATGACAGCTGGAATCGAGATCCCCGAGTCATTGACCGCCATCCCAAGCAGACACAAAGTGATACCGCCCCAAAGGGTTGCTCGAACCGCATTTGTCTCTGGAAGGTGACCGTCAAACACTTTGGGGCGGCGCCAGATCATGAGCACCAGCAGCACCAGCGCCAATGGGATCGCCCAGGTCCAAGTTGAGGTTTGCAGCACGGTCAGATTGGCGCTGATCTTTCGACCGAGCACTGTTATCAGCCCTGCGCTGCCGCCATCGCCAAAGGTCGAACGCACCAGGCGCCCGAGGTGCGTTTGTTGAGATACCGGCCGGCTCAGGTCAAGCGCCGCAAACGCTCCCAGAACCACGACACTCGCAATGGTGGCAATAGCCACTACCCGTAGGTGAATCCTTCTACCGAGCAACAGCCAGATGACCACAAAGGCGGTTGGCACTATCGAGAGAACTCCGCCCACATCGGAGCCAAGCGCCGGATGCCCATCAACCACGATGGTCACCAGGAAGAGGGCCACGATCGCCCCAACAAGTTGTTTACGGCGCGTGGCGCTCTTGTCTGGGTCGAGCAGGGCCCACGCCCCACACGCCATGAGAACTGTGCTCATGGACAACAACGAGTAGGCGGGGTTCCCAAAGCCGGCGAAGCGGCCAGCTACCAGAGGCGAGTACCCGAAGATGGTGTTGATCTGAAGGTTTGCTCCTGTCGCGATATCGGCAACGAGAAGTAGATAGGTCAACACAACCGGGACCATCGTCGTGGCCACCGCCCGTTTGGCCACAGGCGCTCTAGATCCAACGATCGTCGCTAGGCACGCCACCAATCCGGACGCTGTCAATATCACGACGAGAAATAGCCAAGAACCAAGCTTGTAGCTACTTCCCAAGCCCATCACAAAGGTGCTGAGAGGAAGGCACATGGTGATCAGGCCCAACAGAGCAGCACTCCGGCGAAGGTTGGTGGATCCTCGTCGTAACGCAACCAGCGTGAGGATGTAGAGGACCACCTGAGCCACCACGGTCAGGATCGTGATTCGCATCACGGTTTGGTCACGGAACTTCGTTGCCTTGTTCAGCTTGATGAAGTTCTCGTAGCGCCCCGAGGAGAGATCGTTGTTGTTGGATGCCTTTATGGGCGATCCCGTCATCGCTGTTGGCTGATCGATGCCTAGGTGATCGAGGATCGTTGGTGCGATATCTGGAAGAGTGACGTACCCACCTCGACGAGTGGTGCCGCTCATCAAGGTGCCCGATTCGAAATCAGGGCCGGCGATCGCCATCGGAGTGAGGTTCTCAGCAG
>JAGQSI010000206.1 GCA_020439605.1 Acidimicrobiales bacterium
GAGAAGCAATACGCCGAAGACGAGTGGTACCGCCACCTCTACCGCACCAGCTACGCCTACCACGGCGTTCACCCCTTCTACATGTGGTACTGGGGTAGCCACGCGCTGCATCACCTCGGACGTGTGATCATCGTTGGTGGAGACACACGAGCGGTGAAGCGCCTTGGATTCAAGTCCGCCTCCACTCTTCAAGATGCCTTCGAGATGGCCGAGGACGTAGTTGGCCCGCGGCCCACGATCACTCATCTGAAGAACCCGCCGATCGTCATGGCAGACGTGAAGTGAGCGATTCGAATGGTTGATCACAAAGGACTGGAGAAAGCGGCGCTCAACGCGCAGCGGGCATGGGCCAAAGCCCTCAAGCCCAAGGATCTGGCAGCGAAAGCCCAGTTCCCGCTGAGGGCCCCGACCACTCCGATGAGCGTCGAGCCCAAGGCTCAGGACAAGAAACTGCTAGGTCACTACGACTCGGACTGGGCTCGCAAGATGCCGGCACGTTATGCCAGGTTCTTTGCCACCGAGGGTCTGATGAGACCGATCATCGCCGGGCTGGCTCAGGCCGAACGTAACGGGCTTGACCGGTTGGCAGACCTTGAAGGTCCCGTCATTTTCGCTGCCAATCACCACAGCCACATAGACGCCGGCCTGCTGATCACTTCACTTCCAGAGCCCTACCGCCATCAGGTCTTTGCGGCTGCAGCCGCCGACTATTTCTTCGACACTCGTGTCAAGGCCACCGCTTCGGCGTTAGTGCTCAACGCCATCCCGATCGAGCGCTCAAAGGTTGGACGCCGTTCAGCAGATCAGGCAGCGCAGTTGATTGACGACGGATGGTCCATGGTCATCTTCCCCGAGGGCGGTCGCTCACCAGATGGTTGGGGTCACCCCTTCCGGGGCGGCGCCGCATATCTAGCCATCCGATGCGGGGTTCCTGTCGTGCCTGTTCATCTCGCAGGAACAGGCCGGGTAATGGCAAAGGGTAAGTCCAAGCCCACGCCAGGAAGAACGGTGGTGACCTTCGGATCGCCTCTTGTAGCAAACGACGGTGAACGTTCTCAGGCCTTCGCTGATCGCATAGAACACGGGGTTGCGGCGCTCGCCGATGAGGCAACCTCGGACTGGTTCTCGGCGCGTCGACGTGCTGCGGCTGGCGAGACACCGTCGCTCACCGGCCCACAAAGTGGCGCATGGAGACGCAACTGGGCACTTAGCGCCAATCGCAAGAAACCGAAGACCTCAAAGAGTTGGCCTGAGCTCTAGGGCTCGGTTGTCGTAGTTGACGAAACAGCCTCGTGGTCGAACATCTCTCGACACTTGGTCATGGCGTCACGGACTTTGTCCGAGCTGTCATCGCTACGGTTCCGGTCATCTACCGGTGCGCCTCCGCCGCCGCGTTCGGTGAGCTGGCGTAGTTCCTTGTCGCTCAGATTTTCAAAGAGTGCATCTGCTGAGCATTCGGCTACCGCTTTGGACAACCCTGAGGTCATGAGCGAAGAAACCAGCTCGTCTCGCTCGGGCACGGTGACCGAACATGCCCGTACTCCAACCACAAAGCCGAGCACCACCACCACCAGTGCCACCAAGCGACCAACGAGTGCGAGCGGGAGTCGTGATGTCACAACGAGTGAGGCTACCTCCCGCAGGTCTCTAAGCACGACTACTCAACTTCTGGCCGTTCGTGCCGACACGTGATTATGTGACAGATGACTGGGAGAAACGAATTGGCAGGCGGCGCGAGATAGCACCAGTGCCAATGACGTGGTGCTCCAACCCTAAGAAGGCACCCAAGAAGTGCAAGGACGCGGACCGAGTTGATGGCCATCTGGTGGACCTATCTGTCACAGGCGCAGGCGCTAGGGCACGAACCTTGGACGGTGCCGATCCCGGCAGCATCATCATGATCCATTGCCTCGGCCACTATGTGCCGGTTGTTATCCGCAGGGTGGACAGCGACCCAGAACTCAATCAGAGTTACTACGGCTTCGAACTACTTGCTGGTGCTCAGCCGCTCGCCGATGAGTTGAACAAGCGTTACATCAACATCGATCCTGATCTCCCCATGGAATATCACCCACGGGGCTGAGCCACCAGTAGACCATGGGGCTATACAGGCAACAGGTTCTGCCTCGACTTGTCGAGTACGCCTGCGGCGGGTCGAAAATGCAGGGTTGGCGTTCCAAGACCACTGCTGGGCTCAGCGGCAGAATTCTGGAGGTCGGCTTCGGTTCCGGAATGAACATTCCGGCCTATCCCGAAGAAGTGACCGAGGTGCTCGCGGTTGAACCATCGCTGGTAGCTCGGAGGCGTTCTGAACAACGGGTAGCTAGCTGTCCCATCGTGGTGACCCACATCGGACTGAACGGCGAATCCCTGGACCTGCCCGACGACACCTGCGACGGAGCCGTATCAACCTTCACGTTGTGCACGATTCCCGATGTGGATACCGCTCTCAGCGAGATCTATCGAACGCTGAAGCCCGGTTCACCATTGCACGTCTTGGAGCACGGCATCTCTCCTGACGCTGATGTGGCCAAATGGCAGCACCGCCTAGACCCTTGGCAGCAACGCTTCGCAGATGGCTGCCATCTCACCAGAGATGCGATTGAGCTACTGGAAAATGCCGGTTTCGAAGTGGTCGAATCGGCGAGTCGTTACGCAAAAGGCCCCAAACCATGGAGCTATTTCACTGTTGCGAAAGCCATCAAACCTCTAGGTTCCTGACAGAGCTGGGAATCGTGTAGAGCCTGACCTAGCGAAGGACTTGACGTGGCGTAGCAACCGAGCTTGAGGGGGACCTGACCTCGCGTGAGATCGCATGGAATTTGAGCGTCAACGGAACTTGAGCCCCTCGAAAGCGCCACAGTTGCGCCAAGCCTCGATGTAATCGAAGAATGCCACTGCGCCGCCCGGGTAGCCATCAAGAAAGCTTGCGGACTGATCTTCAGTCTTTCCCTCGTTGTTGTAGTAGCCCGGTGTGCAATCGGCAAGGAATTGTGGACGACCCTTGGATCCCAACAGGTCCATCCATGCCTGCTCGGCTTGTGCGGTGACCTCAACGCTTTGTGCTGCGTTCGCAAGCCCATGGGCGATTACAGCGGCAATTGTCGTGGAACCATCCACCAGGTTGTGGGTCACGTTCGAGACGAGACCTGCTGCTTGTGCAAAGCCGATGAGAAAGAAGTTCGGGAATCCGTGAACATGAACGCCATGGAGAGTGCGCATGCCATCCGCCCAAGCGCTACTGAGCGAAATACCATCACGTCCATAGGTCTCAAATCCACTACGGCGAGCAAGCCCGGTGCCAACTTCAAAGCCCGACGCGTAGATCAGACAATCCACTTCGACATGCTCATCGCCCACCCATACCCCTGTCTCATCAATTGCAGTCACACCCATACCGTCGGTATCAAACAGGCGAACGTTGGGAAGGTTGTAGGTCTGTAGATATTCATCGTGGAAGCAGGGTCGCTTGCAGAGCTGGCGATACCAGGGCTTGAGTGCGTCAGCAGTGGCTGGGTCCTTGACCAGCCGATCAACCCTTGCGCGAATCTCATCCATCTTCTCGTCGTCGCTGTCGAAGAACGCCTTCGAGACAAGCTCGTCGGTGAACTCACCACCAGCTTCGACCTCTGCAACTACACGGTCCCGAATACGTTTGGCGATATCGGTCCAGCCGTCCTTCACGAGATCCTCCTCTGTGAAGCCGCCGGTCTGAAGGATCGCGAAGTTGCGGAGCCATTCGCTTTGCCATCCGGGCCTGAGTTGATCAAACCACACCGGATCTAT
>JAGQSI010000207.1 GCA_020439605.1 Acidimicrobiales bacterium
TCATGTCGAAGTTGGCAGCTTCTCCGAGGCCGCGGCCACCAGCAACCACTACGGCTGCTTCGTCGAGCTTGGGACCAGTGGTCTCCTCGACGTGGCGGTTGAGGACCTTGGCAGTGCCAGCGGCACCAACCTCGGGAACGGCGAGAGCGGCTACGGCTGCAGCGGCGCCACCGGACTCCTCGGCAACGAAGGACTTGGGACGAAACAGCGCAATGGCTGGGGCGCCGGCCGAGAACTTCGTCTTGACGAGTTGGGTTCCACCGAAGATTGGGGTGGTGACGACGATGCCGTCGGTTACCTCAACATCGATGTTGTTGGTGAGCACTGGCTTGTCGAGCTTGACCGACAGGCGAGCAGCGATGTCACGGCCGGTGTAGGTGGTGCCGATCATGATGAGATCAGGAGCACCGCCTTCAACAGCAGCAGCTACAGCGGCAGCGACGTGAGCGCCCTGGAGCTTGTCGCCCAGGTCTCCGGTTGCGTGAACCGTGGTAGCACCGTGGGCGCCTACCGCAGCAGCGATAGCAGCGCCATCGCCACCGATGAATACCTCAACGGTGTCTGCGATTTCGCGGGCCTTGGCCAGCATTTCGAGTGTGATGGGAGCAACGCCGTTCTCGTTGGTTTCGGCGTGGACCCATACCTTGGAAAGAGCCATTTCTTCGTACCTTTCTATGGTTTGGGTCAGAGGACCTTGAGGCCGTCGAGGAATTCGACGATCTTTGCGTGGGCTTCACCGTCATCTTCGATGACCTCACCGGCTTCACGAGCAGGTGCGGCTTCTACGTTGATGATTTCCTGGCCAGCGCCAGCCCAGCCAACGATGGCTGCGTCGATGCCGAGATCGGCAACGGTGAGGGTGTCTACGGGCTTGGACTTGGCGGCCATGATCCCCTTGAAGGAGGGGTAGCGGGGCTCAACCACACCAGCGGTCACGGACACGAGAGCGGGAAGCGGAGCTTCGCACTCGTCGTAGCCGGCTTCTGTCTGGCGCTGAACCTTCACGGTGCCATCGGAGATCTCCACCGACTTGGCGAAGGTGATCGAGGGCAGATCAAGAATTGCAGCGATCTGCTCTGGCACGGTTCCGGTGTAGCCATCGGAAGACTCGGTGGCTGCGAGGACCAGATCGGCGCCCTCAACACGCTTGATGGCGGCAGCGAGCACCTTGGCGGTGTCGAGCGCGCCAGCGCCCTTGAGTGCGTCGTCACTCACGAGAATGGCCTTGGCGGCACCCATTGCGAGAGCGGTACGAAGACCGGCAACCTCACCGTTGGGAGCCATTGAAACCAAAGTCACCTCGCCAGCGCCGGCCTTGTCAACCAACTGGAGGGCCATCTCAACACCGTACGAGTCGGACTCGTCGAGGATGAGCTTGCCATCACGCTTGAGGGTGTGATCCGCGTTGAGCGCGCCGGGGTCGGCGGGGTCTGGGATCTGCTTTACACAGACGACAACGTTCATACGTGCGAGTTTGTTCGGTGGGTTGGAGATCGACAAAATCCGCGGGCTGACTCCATAGCGCCTACCGTTCGCAGTGCGTGAAAGTCCTACTGCTCGTCAACCCCTTCTCATCGTCTGTTACTGCCCGTACCCGGGTCGTGATCCGCAAGGCCCTCGCCGGGGACCATGACGTAGAGCTTGCTGAAACCGCTCGGCGCGACCACGCCACACGTCTGGCTCGTGGAGCAGCCGCCGACGGTGTGGACGTAGTGGTTGTACTCGGCGGAGACGGAACCGTGAACGAGGCGGCCAACGGCCTAGCTGGTTCTGCTACGGCGCTCGGAGTCTTGCCCGGCGGTTCCACCAACGTGTTTGCCCGCGCAATCGGGTTGCCCAATGACCCAATCGAGGCAACCGCGGAACTCTTGGATGCCGTGGAGGCCGGGTCCATTCGTCGAGTGGGCCTCGGCTCCGCCAACGGCAGATACTTCTGCTTTCACGTGGGCATGGGTTATGACGCAGCGCTCGTGGAGCAGGTGGAACGGCGTGCATCTCTCAAGAGGTGGGCGGGCCATCCCCTGTTCATGTATGCCGGCTTAACCACCTTCATGCGTCATTTCGATCGCAAGAACCCACACTTCTCGGTTCAGTACCCAGATGGGGACAATGCCCCAGATGGCTACTTCGCTATTTGCTGCAACACCAACCCATACACGTTTGTGGGCAACCGCCCCTTCGACATTGCTCCCGATGCAGGTTTGGACCGGGGCCTTGCCATGGTCACAGTTCGATCGCTCAGAGCTGATCGGTTCCTCCGGGTGATGGGCAAAGCCCTCGCCGCCAACGGGTCACTACAGAAGGATCGTTGGATCCACTACAGACACGACGTGGACTCGCTAGTCGTCGAAGGGATCAACTCCAAGGCGTTCCCCTACCAAATAGATGGCGACTACCTCGGCGAGATCGAGCGGATCGAGTTCCGCCACGAGCCGGAGATCATGGATCTCGTACTGCCGCTAGAGCGCTAGGGCACGTTGAGCTGCGCTCCCAGCACTTAGATCTGTCGAGAAGAAACCGATTGTGTCTAGGTGTTGTGGAACCTGGTCCAAGAAATCGAGATCGATAGGCTTCGCTCTGATCGAGCAATGTCGGATGGAGCCCACGAAGCTCGCGCTAGCGCAGCGCGAGCAGACGTGGATGCCCTCTACGCACGTTTCGACAAGATGGTGCTCGTATTGGACGCCTGCTGGGAGTTGTTATCGGAACGAGCGGGAGTCACCGAGGCCGACCTCTTGGCCAAGATCGCTGAGATCGATGTTCGTGACGGGACTGCTGATGGGCGAAAGTTGATGCGCCCCCGTAAGTGCTCGAAATGCAACGCAGCAGTGGCCAATAACCGCGCCACTTGTGCATTTTGTGGCCACGCAGAACCTGGCCACTCAGGCATCGACTCGATCTAGGAAGCGTCGCTGACCACTTTGCGAGCGATGTCTGGCACGTTGGTGCAGATGCCATCTACTCCAAGTTGGATCAGCTCTGCCATGCGCAACGGATCATCGACTGTCCAGACATTGACCTCGAGGTTGTTTTCTCTAGCCGCTGCCATGTATGGCTCGTCTACAAATCCGTCCCAAGGGTGCAGAGCCTGATGCCCATCTTGGGCCACCTCGGCTGCTAGCTCCAGCCAACTCTTGTCGATCAGGGTATGTAGGAAGGCCGTTGGGATTGCAGGATCCAAGATTTTGATCCGTTGCAATGTCGGGTAGTGGAAACACGACACCAGGACCCGGGTTCGAAGATCGAGTCGATCCACGAGTTGAGCCACATGTTGCGCTACGCGCTCGGTCTCGTCGAAGTCCGGGTCCAGCGGCCAGTTCTTGATCTCGATATTGATACTCATCGGCTCGCAGGCCTCTAGCGCCGCCTCAAGTCCACAAACCGAAGGAGGCAACTCACCAGCTTCGAGCTCCACGATCGTGCGGCCATCAGAAAGCTCGGCGTCATGGTGAACAATCACCACATCGTCTCGAGTTCTGCGAGCGTCCAACTCCACCCAGTCCGCTCCCAACTCTCGGGCAAGGCGAAAAGCCTCGATCGTGTTCTCCGCAGCGGCTGCTGATGCACCTCGATGAGCTATCACTCGAACCATCCCCAGAGAATACGAGCAAAATGTCGACAATCAATCACCCAGTTGGGAGGGTTTTTCACACTTGCAAGCACTTCAAAGCCACGTGATCTAGGTCACTTTGACCTCGCTATTATGGCGATGGCAGCTATCACTGCTATCGAACCCATAGAAAACCCGCAGGTCAGGCCACTAGCAAGAATCCCGACTCC
>JAGQSI010000208.1 GCA_020439605.1 Acidimicrobiales bacterium
CCTTGTTACAAGTGGGAAGCAGCAGCTACCAGCGGTGAAGAACGGGATCCGAAACGTCTCGATACGGTCAACGAGGTCCTCGCTGACGTCTTGTCCAAGTACCCGAACGTCACAGTCGTTCCATACAGGGAACGGGTTTGCACAGGCAGTGATCTGTCGACACCGGACCTAACCCTAAGGCCAGATGGTGCACATCTGTCCGAGGATGCATCAGCAGATTTGTGGCACGATCTAGCACCGAAGATCGTTGAAGCAATCGGCTGATAATCGATTGTGCCTATCGCGAAGCGGATTGGGAAGCGCATAGATTTGTGATGATTGCTGTCAGCGCCAGGTGATCCTAACGAGGCACCAAACCCATTTAATCTCCTGTGGATTGCACACCTAGGGAACGGAGAGAGTTAGTGCTAGCTCTGATGCCGAAGCACTTCGATGCTGATGGCTGTTAGCTAGTCATCAGATGGTGGACCAGCGAGTTGAGGCTTAGGTTGATTGGTGGCATTGGTCCGTATTTGCTGAGGGCTAGTGCTTTGCCAACGAGGATTGAGCGTTGGGGCCTTGGCGCTGGGCGAGGCGGTGTGAGCTCTGAGGTTGGTATGGCGGTAAGTAGGTTGAGGTTGTAGCCGCCAGCGGTGAGGATCTCTTTGGCGAATTGGTGCCAGCTGAGTGTTGTGGAGTTGGTGGCGTGGATCACTCCGGTCATGTCCTGTGTCGCTATGTGAACTAGTGCTGGTGCTAGGTCTTCTACGAATGTGGGTCTGCCGATCTGGTCGTCTACGAATCTCATGGGTTGGGATCTGGATGCCATATCGAGAACGGTTTTGACGATGTTGTTGCCGTGTTGGCCACATACCCAAGAAGTTCTGACGATTGTGTCTTGGGGGTTGAGGCTTTGTTCGCCGGCGAGTTTGGAGCGTCCGTACGCGTTGATGGGGTTTGGCGTTGCTTCTTCGTTGTATTCGCTGTGGGTTCCGTCGAAGACGTAGTCGGTGGAGATATAGACCACTCTCGCCCCGATTTGTTGTGCTGCGGCGGCGAGTGCGACGGTTGCGTCACCGTTGATGGCCATTGCCCGTTGCGGATTCAGTTCACACGCGTCAACGTTGGTCCAAGCTGCGCAGTGGATCACGACGTCGGGTCTTGTTGACGAGAGTGCGTGTTGGATCGAGCTGTGATCTTCGAGATCTATCCCGCCAGTAGTGAGGTTTCCGTGACCTAATGGGACGACCTGGTGGCCTTGGGTGGAGGCGACCTCTACCACTTCGGAGCCAACTTGGCCGTTGGCTCCTGTTACAAGCAGTTTCATCGGTTGCGGACAAGTGTTGTGAGCGGGGCCCACCATTGTTTGTTGTCTAGGTACCAGCGCACGGTTTGTTCGAGTGCGGGTTCGAACGCTCGTGTGGGTGCGATGTTGAGGTTGTTGGTGCGTGTGGTGGTGATGGCGTAGCGGTAGTCGTGGCCGGGGCGGTCTTGCACGAACTCGATGCGGGAGCGGTCCAGTCCCATGCAGTCAAGTAGTGCGTCTACGACTTCGAGGTTTGTGCGTTCGTTGTGTCCAGCGATGTTGTAGATGGTGCCGGTTTCACCGTTGCGCATAACGGCATCGAGTGCTGCACAGTTGTCCTCGACGAAAAGCCAGTCCCTCACGTTTGTGCCGTCTCCGTAGACGGGTACGTTGCCGCCACCAACGAGTGTGGTGATGAACAGTGGAATCAGTTTTTCGGGGAACTGGCGGGGACCGAACTGGTTGGAAGATCTGGTCACTACTACGTCGAGGTTGTTGGATGTGTGGTGGGAGAGAGCTATTAGGTCACTTGACGCTTTTGATGCCGAATAGGGCGAACTCGGCGTCAGCGGGTCTTGTTCGCTGAACGCCCCAGTGGTGATTGAGCCGTAAACCTCGTCGGTGGACACGTGCAGAAACCGTTGAACGCCGGCCTGGTTGGCTTCGTCGCACACAACGTTGGTTCCCACACAGTTGGTTCGTATGAAAACGTCGGGGTCGAGCAGGGACCTATCTACATGGCTTTCTGCTGCCAGGTGCGCTACATAGTCATGGCCACCAATTGCGCCACGTACCTCGTCACGGTTGGCGACGTCTCCAACTATGAGCGTCACTCGAGGGTCATCTAGAAGCGGTTCAAGGTTTTCGCGGCGTCCAGCGTAGGTGAGCGCATCGAACACAGTGATGTGGTCATCGCTGGTAGCGAGCAGGTGGCGCACAAACGCTGAACCAATGAACCCGGCACCACCAGTAACGAAAATGCGTGCCATCAGCGCCGCAACCCGAAATTAGGTTGACGCCCCGCCAACAGTTGGTTGCGGGGCGGGTTGGTTTTGTCTCGTTCGGACACAACTGGATCAGAGAGACCCCAATCGGCGCCAACGTCGGGATCATCCCACGCCACACCAAGTTCATCAGCAGCGTTGTAATAGCCATCCACCAAATAGGTGAGAGTCAGATCGCTCAACGCCGCGAAACCATGAGCCACCCCCGGCGGGATGTACACGCCACGCTCGTTGTTCGCTGCACCATCCACCTCACCAAGATCAATGATCTCTGTGGCCCTGTCGGTGGGGGAACCCTCACGCAGATCATGCAGAACAACCCGACAATGACCACTGATCACATACCAGTAATCAGCCTGATGCAGGTGGTAGTGCAACCCGACCAAAGACCCAGCGCCTCGTTGCGCACGATTGGACTGAACCATCTCACGCCCGTTCGGGAACCACGAACGCCGGTACGTTTCCACGAACGACCCACGCTCATCGCCGTGAACATCCAACGACACATGAAACACCCCGGCAATAACACGAGACTCAGTGATGGTTGCCATGGTCAGTAAAGATCCACTGCACAGTGATCACCAAGCAACAACCGTGTTGCTTGAGGAGGACGATCAGACTTGGTGATCTGGGAGTCTCTGCCGATCAACGAATCAATCAACCGTGGAACCCCATCAATGCTCACACGTTCCAACAACACCGAGTTCTCCACCTCGCTCGCATTGATCGACACATCTGCGCCAATCGAGGTGAACGGTCCGATATAGCTGTCGATAATGGATGCACCACTAGCAATCACTGCTGGGCCACGCACGGTTGAACCACGAACGATCGCACCGTCTTCGATGATCACCCGACCATCGATATCAGAGTTCTCAACGACGCCTGCCACATCAGCTTCAACGTCTTCGAGCACGCGACGATTCGCTTCCAACAACGAGTCCTTCTTGCCGGTGTCTAGCCACCAGCCCCCAATCACATCATGGCCAACCACGCCACCAGCATCGATCAGATACTGGATTGCATCCACGATCTCGAGCTCACCGCGATCTGACGGCTCAATAGCTCGCACCGCGTCATGAATAGCTGGGGTGAACAAATAGACACCAACCATCGCAAGATTTGAACGCGGCTGCGACGGCTTTTCAACCAAACGGGTCACTGCGCCGTCAACCAGCTCTGCCACCCCGAAACGTTGTGGATCAGGAACCTCGCACAACAAGATCCGTGCAACCGCACCACCACGATCACCTAGATGGGCACCAACGAGAGACTCCAAACCTTCCTGGAGCATGTTGTCACCCAGATACATCACAAAATCGTCGTCACCTAAGAAGTTCCTCGCCAACAACACACAATGAGCCAAACCCAACGGATCGGGCTGGTCGATATAGGTGATCGAAACACCCCAACGACTTCCATCGCCCACCGCGTCACGAACCTCATCGCCGGTCTCACCAATCACAATGGCGATATCAGAAATACCAACCT